>CAXUNV010000136.1:1214-8582 GCA_964252355.1 uncultured Chthoniobacterales bacterium
GACGTCAACTGCTCGCGGCGCTGTTGGTGCACAGTTGCAACGATGCCGCGCTCTGTTTGGCCCGGAACGATGCGGGCAGCGTCGCCGCGTTTGCCCGACGCATGAACGCCAGGGCCAACGCGCTCGGCGCGTCGGAGAGCCGGTTCGCCAACCCGAACGGGTTGCCGGTGCCCGGCCAGTACTCGACCGCGCGCAACATGGCGCGCATTGCCTATTCGGCTTACCGCAACCCCGTGCTGCGACCGCTCATGCGCATGCCCGGCCTGACGTTCACGTACAGTTCCGGTCAACACCGGTATTTCGAGGCCACCAACAAGCTGCTTTTGCGGTCACCGATGTTTACCGGCATGAAGACGGGTTACACCGAGGTCAGCGGCCGTTGCCTCGTCTCCAGCGCCACCAACGGCAGCCGGGAGGTGATTCTGGTGCAGTTGGGGGGGACCCACCGGTTCTTGTTCGACGACGCGCAACGCCTACTGATGTGGGGTCTTGGCCTAAGCCGCCCGTTTGCCGGCGGGGCGGATGCGGCCCGCTTGGCGGCAACAAAGTAAAGTAAATTGCGGCGAAGGAACCTCGACGCCGCGGTGCGCCGGCGTCGTCAAGGGAGGGACGTCGCGCCGTGCAGTTCGCTCTCCAACGCCACGAACCCGCGGATCGAACCGCTCGGGCCAAAGATCGGGTTGATGGCGACGCGCACCCGGTACGGGTGGCCGTCCTTGTGGTAGTTAACTAACTCCTCCCGGCTACACTGCCCGAGGGAGATCGCTTCGTTGACGCGCGCGACGACGTCTCGCTCGGTCGCTTCACCCTGGAGCATGACGCCTGGCTTTTGGCCGCGCAATTCGTCCAAACTGTAGCCGCACATGCGGGTAAAGGCCGCGTTCACCCAACGCACGCGGCCGTCTGCGTCAGTCACGACCGCGGCCTCCTGGTCGTCTTCCAAGTAGGCGCGGAAGAAGCGCTCCAGCTCTAAAACGCCGTCGAGCGCGCCGAGCACCCGTTGTTTGACCTCGGGTGCAGGCAACGTAGGCGGCAACAGCGACGGGAGCAGCGCGGCGGTCGTGGCTTCCAGCAGGTCCGTGGTGAACGCCATGAGGTCCGGGTCCCTTTCCATGGCTAGTTCGTGGGCCGCACGTTCCTCCGCCGACATTGCGCCCGCGGCATAAAGGCTAGCGGCCGTTTGCCCATCTTCCGACAGGGGTTCGGTATCCGCGCGGCTGGGGGCGTGCAACTCACTTGCCATCGAACGCAAAATAAGCCGCGTCGGCCGGAAGCGTCTAGACGATTTCTCAAGGTGGGCGGAAGCCGGAAGCCGGAAGGTGGGGCAAGGCGAGGCACCACGCGGCGCGCCTCGCAAACTGCCAGAGGGAGGGCCGGTGCTCCCCGCCCGCGCGGCCGGGGCGGCCATCGCCGGTAACCTCACGCCCAGCCCCTCCGGCAAAATCGGCACCCAGTGGCCGCGGCTGCGCCGCTACTTCTTGAAAGGGAGTTGTCGGGCGATGGAAAAGAAGCCGCGCGCCCGACCATCGGCATCCAGGACGGGACTGATGGTCAGCCGGACCCAGTACGGGTGACCGTCTTTGTGGTAATTGACGATCTCTTCCGTGCGCGCCCGGCGCTTTTGGACCGCTTTGCGCATGCGGCGGATGGCGCCTGGGCTGGTGCGTGGACCGTGCAAGAGTTGCCCGGGTTTGTGCCCCTGCAATTCTCCGAGCGAGTAACCGCACATGCGAGAAAAGGCGGGGTTGGCCCAGGTGATGCGGCTGTCGGCGTCGGTCACCACGAGGCAATCGTCTGGGCAGCCAGCGATCTTCGCCATGAACCCGTCGACCCCGGTGAGAGCGTCGATCGAGCGAAGGATCTGGTCCCGCAAACCGGCACTCGGTTCCGGGATCGGCCCAAACTCACCCGGCTCGAGGCACTCCGCAGCCGTCTCCAACCGCTGAACCGTTTCGCTCCGCAGCCGGGCGTTGCGCTCCATGGCAACCTCGATGCGAAAACGTTCCGCCTCAGAAAACCCACCCAAGGCGTAGCAAACGGCCACGTCGCGGGCGAGATCGGGTTCGTTAAACGTCACAGGATCTTGGGATGGCGTAGGCTTCACGGCGGTGAACGGGTTGGAAAAGCGCCGGTCGTCACATCGGCCTTCGGTGCCCAATACGTCCGGATATGGAAATCGGACGCTTCCCCGGCCGGTTAAGCTCGGCCAACGAGCACGTAGTCCATGCCTGCCTCCTTGGCGGCTTCGATGCCGGCAGGGCTGTCTTCCAAAACCACGCAATCTGCCGGCGGCACCCCCATGCGCCGCGCAGCTTCCAGGAAGATGTCAGGAGACGGTTTGCCGCGGGCGACTTGCTCGCTGGTGACGATCACCGGAAAAAAATCCTTGAAGCCGATGGCCTCCAAAGTACGCAGAACCACCGGCAGCGTGCCGCCGGACGCGACGGCGACCTTGGCCCGCGTCACGACCTTTCGGGCGAACGTCGCCACTTCTTCAATGGTCTGCATCGTGCCCATGGCCTCAAGGTAAAATTCCTCTTTTTGATCGGACACCAGGTCGGGATCCATCGCCGTGCCGTAGCGTTCGTTGAGCATTTGGATGATGCGCGGCGTCGGCATGCCGCCAAGGCTGTAGAAGAGGTCTTCGGACATCGGCACGCCGAAGGGTGCCGTGGCGCGGACCCAGGCTTGGTAATGCACGGGCATGGAGTGGGCCAGGGTGCCGTCCAAGTCGAAGATGTAGCCGGCGTACGCCTTCGTCGGTGGGTTGAAGATCGACATGTTGGGAGACGGAAGATGCAAAATGGAAAATGAAAAATGGAAAATGGGAGATGGCGCAGCGGAAGGCGTTCCTTCTCCAGACATTTGCCATTTGCCATTCTGGATTTGGCATGCGCGAAGCGTCCGCCCTGTCGCATTTTTGATTGCTTTTGCCCTTCGTGGCCGGAGTATGCCACCCTGCTTATGCGCCACACGATATCCGTCCTGGTTGAGAACCGCTTCGGGGTGTTGGCCCGCGTCGCGGGGATGTTCAGCGGGCGCGGGTTCAACATCGACAGCTTGAACGTCGCACCCACCAACGAGCCATCCACCTCGCGGATGACCATCGTGGTACGCGGGGATGACACCGTCCTTGAGCAGGTGACCAAGCAACTCAACAAGCTCGTCGATGTCATCCAGATCCAGGATTTCCGGGACGGCGATTGCGTGGACCGCGAATTGGTGATGTTGCGCGTCAACGCCGACTCGGACACCCGGTCGGAGGTGATGCAGATCTGCGACATCTTCCGCGCCAAGATCGTCGACGTGCAACCGCGCCGGCTCGCCATCGAGATCACCGGCGACGAGAGCAAGATCAACAAGTTCCTCAAGCTGATGGAAAACTTTGGCGTGAGCGACCTTACCCGGACGGGCAAGGTCGCCATGGCCCGCGTCGAGTAGGCCACATTCCGGCGTGAGACGCCTGACTCTTCACCCGTTCTGCTTTCTTTCCGCCTCCCTTATGCCAGCGAAAGTCTACACCGACAAAGACGCCGATTTGGCGCACCTGCAAAACAAACGATGCGCGGTCATCGGGTTCGGCTCGCAGGGCCACGCCCACGCTTTGAACCTGAAAGACAGTGGCGTGGACGTCATGGTCGGTCTACACCCGAAAAGCAAGTCGATCGCCGTCGCCCAAGAGCACGGCTTTAAGGTCGGCACGGCGGCCGAAGCGGCTGAGGCGGCCGACGTGATCTTGTTCGCCACGCCCGACCTAAAGATTTCGTCCATTTTCCGGGAGGATGTCGCTCCCCGGCTGGGCGCGGGCAAGACGCTCCTGTTCAGCCACGGGTTTGCCGTGCATTTCAAAACCATCGAGGTGCCGGCAGAAGTGGACGTCGCGATGGTTGCGCCCAAAGGGCCTGGGCACATCGTGCGCCGGCAATATTTGGAAGGCAAAGGCGTGCCTGCCTTGGTCGCCGTGGCGCAAAACCCGAGCAAGACGGCGAAAAAAACGGCGCTGGCGTGGGCCAAGGGGATTGGGGCGACGCGCGCTGGCGTGCTCGAAACATCGTTCAAGGAAGAGACGGAAACCGACCTCTTCGGTGAGCAGACGGTGTTGTGCGGCGGGCTGACTTCGCTGGTGAAGAACGGTTTTGAAGTGCTGGTGGAGGCAGGGTACCAACCCGAGATGGCCTATTTCGAGTGCCTACACGAGCTCAAGTTGATCGTCGATCTGATGTACGAGTCGGGCATTGCCGGCATGCGGTTCTCCATCTCGGAAACCGCCAAGTGGGGCGACGTATCGGTCGGCCCCAAGATCGTGGACGCCTCCGCGAAGAAGAAGATGGAGCGCGCGCTGAAGGAGATTCAGAACGGCAAGTTCGCGAAAGGCTGGGTAGCTGAGTACGAAGCCGGGTTGCCGGAGTACAAGCGTTTGCTCAAGGAAGGCGAGGCGCACCCGATCGAGAAGGTCGGTCAGAAGCTGCGGTCGCTGATGCCTTGGATCGCGAAGAAGAATCTAAAAGGCGCGCAGGCGAGCTATTGAGTGCTTGCACCCGTCTCACCGGGCGCGTGCGCGACGGCGTGACGGGCGTGGGGGTGGGTCGCGGGCGGCACGTGTCCCGCCAACCCCCGTTACTCTAAGTAGCGCGACTTGGTCGTCGAAACGGTTCCGCCGCCCCCACTGGGTCGGATGTCGAGCTCAGCGGCCATCCGGAACAAGGTTTCGGAGGTGAGTTGTGCCGCTGAATCTGGAACGCGGGTGCCATCTGCCCGCGACGTCGCCGCCTCACTGCCATTCCCCTCATCCATACGTCTTCCAGTGGTCGATTTTAGCGGGATTAACCCCGAACCACGCGGAGCGTAGCAAAAGGGAATGTCGAAATCACCAAAAATTTAGGGGAAATTAGGGAATTGTTTTCTGATTGGCTGGTCTGAGGAACCGACCCGAGGGCCAACGGCAGCGAACCGCCGTTAGTCCCAAAGGAAAATGGTACGCGGGCCGTTAGCGATCGGTATGATCGGGCACGGTACTAAGCTCCTCCTCTTCAGTCACCTTTCCGACTTCAGGGTTGGCCTCTTTCTCATCGTCGTGGTTTCTCATGAATGCGTTGTAAGCCGGGGCGTTTACGGTCGCAAGGAAAGCTGAACGCATGTACCTACTCCTTTCGGGTGCTGTACCGTTTCGGAAATTTATCGTCCCCTAGGGAAGCGGCGATGCGACTTGGCGACGACAAAGGCGTAGCGATGAGGCTCTGGTTTAGATTATTCTTCTGATGAGTCGGTCTATGCTCAGCCTGCTCACCCTGGGTGGAGGCGCACGCCGGATTTGGATGCAGATCAGGGCTTCTCTCCTCGTCATCGGCGTGGCCATCGCGCTGTGTCCAGCCTTGGGCGCCGTGCCGGCAGAATTTGGCCGACCCCTGTTCCAACACTTTTCGGCTCAAGATTTCCATGCCTCGATCTCTAACCTAGGTGTGTTGCAGGACGGGCGTGGCACGATGCTGTTCGGCAACCGCGACGCCCTGCTGACCTACGATGGCGTGCGTTGGGACCGCATTGAATGTCCGGGTTTTGCGTTCATCCGCGCCCTGGCTCAGGATGAAAGCGGGGACATTTGGGTCGGCGGCCTGGATCGAGTAGGCAAGTTGGTTTGGCGAGACCAGCAGTACGAGTTTCGGGATCTGAGCTGGAATTTGCCGAACGGCAAAGCCGGTTTTGGCAAAGCCTACTTTGCGGTGGCCATTGGACGGCGCGTTTATTTCAACACCGACCGTGCTTTGTTGGTGTTCGATGGCGACCGGGGAGGGTTGATCAATTGGCCCGTTCCGGGAGAGCACCAGTGGCGGGTGTTACAGTACGGCACCGAGTTGTTGGTGCATGCCGAAGGCCAAGCGCTCTACCGGTTGACCCCGAAAGGTTTCGAGGTGTTCGACAAAGGTGAGGCGTTTCGCGGCACCCGCGTGCAGCAGGTCATCCCCCTCCAATCCGGCCAGGATTGGTTTGTAACCCGGGATCGGGGGGTATTTGTCAGAATCGATGGACGATTCAACCCACTGGCGACCGACCTCGATGGGTTGAGCGACCAAGCGCCGGTGCAAACCGCCTATATGCTGCCCGACGGCTTGATCGCCGTTGTGCTGAGACAGGTTGGCGTTTTGTTCTTGGACCAACGCGGGTCAACCATGGGCAGCCTGTTCGTGGCTAACGGGTTCCCGGAGTCGTACGTGAACGGCGTGGCTACCGATTCGACCAACGGCGTTTGGGTGTGTGGAGACAAAGGCATCACCCGCATCGCCTCGCCAAAAGCGGTGACGGTCTTCGACAGCGACAGTCAGTTTCAGAAAAGTTTCGTCTTCGACGTGGTCAGGTTCGGCAACGTGGTGTATGCGGCCACAGTCAGAGGACTGTTCCGGCTGCGCGCTTCTGACGTGTCCGCAACGACGAGCCGTTTTGAACACGTTGGGCCCGAGGATCTCGAAATCCGGAGTCTGTTCGTTTATCAGGACGGGCTTTTCGCGGCAGGGCCCGGCGGAATTTGGCGTCTCAGGGGAAACCAGCTTCGCCAAACTTTTCAGTTCCAAGATTCTGTCTATCAATTTGCACCCTCGGAGAAATTTCCCGGGTCTGGGTATTTGGCCACCTTACGAGGCTTGTGGCAGGTAAACACCCAGGGCGATGTCTGGTCGGCTCGGCCCATATCCTCCGGTTTCCAGGGGAACGTACTTTCCGTGGCGGAAATGACCGACGGCAGCGTGGCCGCAGGGACGTTGAAAGACGGTTTCTTCACCGTTCGCGCCGAGGTACCCCACGTTGATGGGGCAGGAGCGCCGCAGACCTTCTCGCCTCCCTTGTGGCTGAGTAGCTCAGGCGTGTTTGGCACGGGGTTTGTCTACCGGTGGCGAGACGCCCTGGTTTTTGGCCATGAGCGATCGCTCAGCGTGTTGACCCCTGAGGTTAACCAATTGCAGCCGCTACGGGTGCCCGGCTTGCCGTCTTCTCCTGCCATCACCTACCAGGGTTCGCCGGACGGTAAAACCCTTTACTTAAGCACCCGTGCGCAAGACGCCACGGATTGGCCTGGGTCAGTCGAACACCTTTTGCGCGTGGATGAAAAAGGAGGCGCAAAGACCTTTCCCGCACAAATTTCGGCCTTCGTCGGCGACGTGCAAAAGGTTTTCGAGGAGGACCGGAACGGAGAAAAGCTCGTGTGGATAGCCGGGGCGTTCGGGCTTGTCCGGGTGAGTGCACAAGCGTTGTCCGCGGCCCGCCGCCCGCCGCAGTTGTTTGTTCACTCGTTCTACCGCATGACGGGGGTACCCCTGTCAGCACCAAAACCTGGTAAGCCCTTGAAGATCGACTTCGCGCGCCGCGACTTCCGGGTCC
>CAXUNV010000136.1:8651-10197 GCA_964252355.1 uncultured Chthoniobacterales bacterium
CCTCATTCAAAAGCGAACCGGTCTGGTCGTCCGGGGACTTGTCCGAGGGACGTTACACGTTGCATCTCCAAGCGCAGGACGCTGACGGTGCTTTGAGCAACGAGCTTGTCCTTCCCATCATCATTCTCCCGCCTTGGTACCGCACTTGGTGGATGTATTGCATTTACACGGGCGCGGGCGTTCTGCTCATCGCCGGGTTTACCCGTTGGCGGCTCCGCTACTTGGAGCAGCAACGGACGCACCTCGTCGCGTTGGTCGACCAGCGCACGGCGCAGCTGCGCGATCGCGAGGAGCAATTGCGGCGCGCGAAGGAACAAGCCGAGAACGCCAACCGGGCCAAGTCAGCCTTCTTGGCCAACATGAGCCACGACCTGCGCACCCCGCTCAACAGCATCCTCGGTTACGCGCAGCTGCTCATCCGGAAAGATGGCCAGAACGCGGAAACGCAGGGGAAGTTGAGGACCATCCTCTCCAGCGGCGAACACCTCCTAGAAATGATCAACGAGGTGCTGGATCTCTCCAAAGTGGAATCCGGCACGGTGTCGATGAACCCGCAACCGGTTCCGATCCGCCGCTTCATCGCAACCCTGGTTGACGAACTGCAGCTCCGGGCCAGTCAGAAAGGGCTTCGGTTCACGGTCACCCTGGAAGGCAACATCCCCGAAACCATCGAGACCGACCCGCTGCGCCTGCGGCAGGTGCTGCAGAACTTGGTGGGTAACGCCATCAAATTCACCAGCAGCGGCGACGTGGGCCTGACCGTGCGCGCCGGAGAGGGTAAACTCCATTTCGCGGTGGAAGACAGCGGGCCGGGCATTCCGGAGGGCGAACGCGAAGCGATCTTCCAACCGTTTTACCAAGCCTCCAACCAGCGTGCGACGCCCGACGGGGTGGGGCTGGGCCTTTACATCTGCCAGCGCATGGTGGTGATGCTGGGCGGCACGCTGGAAGTGGGGAGCGCGTCCGGTCAGGGTAGTCGGTTTTGGTTCGAGCTACCGCTGAAGCCAATCGAAACGTCGGTGAAACTGGAGCGCACCGAAGTGTCGCGGCCGGTGGTCGCCTACACTGGGCCGCGTCGCCGGGTTTTGGTGGTCGACGACACCGAAGCCAACCGGGAGTTCTTGCGGGAGTTACTCGCCGGCGTCGGATTTGACGTGGTTGCTGCGGCGACGGGCGACGAGGGAGTTGCGGCGGCGCAACGCGAGCCGTTCGACGCCGTGATTTCCGACATCCGCATGGCGGGCCGGGACGGCTTTTCGGTCTGCCGCGAACTGCGGGCTTCGCCCGGGGGCGACGGTACCGCAGTCGTCGCCGCGTCCGCGAGCGTCTACGAGGATGACCAGCACCGGGCGATCCAGGCCGGCTTCGACGATTTCTTGGCCAAACCGGTCAAAGAAGCGCAACTGTTCGAAGTGCTGGGCCGTCTTCTGCATTTGGAATGGGTGCGCGAACCTGGCGCCCACCCGTCTCCTCACCAATGGGCATCGGTCGATGAAGCCGTGAAGGCACCGCTGTCTGAACCCTTGCCGGACCAAGCTCGCCTCGC
>CAXUNV010000137.1:0-9008 GCA_964252355.1 uncultured Chthoniobacterales bacterium
GGCCGGCCCGAAGCGGCGACGGCCAGGCGGACGCCTGCGTCCGCCCCGGACGCGACGCGCAGGTGGCGCGGGCTCCCCGCCCGTTTTCCCCGGTGCGGGCCTGTTTTCTGGCCACGTTGGCCCGCGCGAAGTGGGCTAGCTACGTCGCGATCAAAACCGCGATCGACCACCGCTTCGGCCGTCGCTGGCGCGTTCGCGATCGCCGCCTCGGCGAGCGCGGCGGCTCGTCGTCTCACGAACGGCGGAGCCATGCCGATTTCCGCCGCAAAGGCCGGCAAAGTGTCTGCCCGAAAGCTATCGAGGGTGGCGTAGCCTCCGACTTGCATGGCCAGCTTAGGGCTGATCTCAGGGTGGGCCACGGTGCTTAGCAGGTCGTAAAGGGGGGGAAGCTCCAGTCCCTCCCCGAAGCGATCGGCGAAGGCTTCCAGAAGCGGGGTGCCGATGAGCTGACCTCGACGCTTGCGGCCGAAATTGCGGTGACCATCTTCCACGTCGCCGTGACCCGTTGGCCCTACCGAGATGACGAGCGAACACTTTCTGAAGTTGTCGTCGAAACTCTTGGCGCGTTCCGGTCGGTGATGGCCGCCGACCTGCCCGCGGAGCAGCCATCCCGTCCGCCCGCTCGGATCGGGTCTAAACAGACTGCTTAGCTTCGCCCCGTCGCAGGGCCTCGGCCATTTGGGAACGATTTTTGCTCTGAAACCCGCTTGCAACGGCCGCGCGCCATGGCATCTTAGAGGTCCGTCAACCGCGGGGAACACCGGTTATCGCTCGCACGTTCGATTTTTCAATCCAGGTGGTGTGCTTCAATCGCGAGGGTCATTTGACAAGCTTCGCGGGTGGGGCTATCTCTGTTCCCCTTTGCCGTCCCGCAATGCACCGCCCTGCTAGGACGCACGCACGGACCCGCTAAGTAAACCGGCGCCGGTCCGGTCCAACACACGATCCCGTATGTCAGAGCGCATCTATTTTGGCAAAATCAAGGAGGCGGTTGATCCGCCCAATCTCATTGAAGTCCAGCTTAACTCCTACGTGGAGTTTCTGCAGAAAGACGTCACCCCAAGCAAGCGGAAAAACGTCGGCCTGCAAGCGGTCTTCAAAGAGGTTTTCCCGATCCAGAGCTACGACGACAAGGTCGTCTTGGATTTCGTCAGCTACGACATCGGCGAGCCGAAGATGACGGCGCTGGAATGCCAGCGCGAGGGCCAGACCTTTAGCGCCCCGTTGCACGTCACCTTCCAACTGCGCGACGAGAAGGGGACCAAAGAAGAAAAAGTCTACATGGGCGAGATCCCGCTCATGACGCCGCAAGGCACGTTCGTGATCAACGGCGCCGAACGCGTGGTGGTCAGCCAGTTGCACCGTTCGCCCGGCATCGCTTTCGAATCGTCCGTCCACCTCAACGGCAAAGTCCTTTACAGCTTCCGCATCATCCCGGACCGCGGTTCGTGGCTGGAGGTGCAGTTCGACACCAACGACCTCCTCTACATCTACCTCGACCGTCGTAAACGGCGGCGGAAGTTCCTGGCGACGACCTTCCTGCGCGCGGTCGGGTTCGGCACCGACGGCGAAATCATCCGGCTTTTCTACGACGTCCAGAAGCTCACGCTGCGCAATGAATTGGAGGAAGAGGAACTCAACACCAAGGTGCTGATTCAAGACGTGCGCGACGGCGAGATCACCGTGGCGCGGGCGTTTGAGCCGTTGACCAAAGCGACGCTCCAGCAGGTCATGAGCCTGGGGGTGAGCGAGGTGGACGTGGTCGACACCAAGGACGACGACACCATCATCAAGAGCATCAAGAAAGATCCGGCGCACGACGAGGAGGAGGCGCTCAAGGACATCTACCGGCGTTTGCGCCCGGGCGACCCGCCCACGGTGGCCAACGCGCGCGGCTTGCTGAAACGGTTGTTCTTCGACCCCAAGAAATATGACCTGGGCCGCGTCGGCCGTTACAAGATCAACCAGAAGCTCGGCATCAACGTCGACTTGGCTGAGCGCACCCTCACCAAGGAAGATTTCATCGGCGCGATGAAGTATTTGGTGACCCTGCGCAAGGGGGAAGGCATCCTCGACGACATCGACCACCTCGGCAGCCGCCGCGTGCGGACCGTGGGCGAACTGCTCGCCAACCAGTGCCGCGTCGGCTTGGCGCGCACGGAGCGTCTGGTCAAGGAGCGCATGACGCTGTTCGACGTGAACATCGACGGCATGACGCCGCAGAAACTGATCAACCCGAAGGCGCTGAGCGCGGTCATCCGCGACTTTTTCGGCCGGTCGCAGTTGAGCCAGTTCATGGACCAGACCAACCCGTTGGCGGAGCTGACCCACAAGCGCCGCCTCTCGGCTCTCGGGCCAGGCGGGTTGAGCCGCGACCGGGCCGGGTTCGAGGTGCGCGACGTCCACCCGTCCCACTACGGGCGGATCTGCCCGATTGAAACGCCGGAAGGCCCGAACATCGGGCTCATCTCCTCGATGAGCACCTTCGCGCGCATCAACGAATTCGGGTTCATCGAAACCCCGTACCGGCGCGTCGAGAACGGCCGGGTGACCGAACACATCGATTACCTGACGGCTGACCGGGAAGAGAACTATCTGGTGGCGCAGGCGAACGCGCCGTTGGATCCCGCAGGCCGGTTCTTGGACGAGAAGGTGTCGATCCGTTACCGGGGCGATTTCTTGGAGGTGGAACCTTCCAAAGTCCACTACATGGACATTTCGCCGAAGCAGTTGGTTTCGGTGGCCGCGGGCCTGATCCCGTTCTTGGAGCACGACGACGCGAACCGCGCGTTGATGGGTTCGAACATGCAGCGCCAAGGGGTGCCGTTGATCCGCTCCGAATCGCCGTTGGTCGGCACCGGGTTGGAAGGCAAGGTGGCGCGGGACTCCAAAGCCGTGATCGTCGCCGAAGATGACGGCACGGTGGCGTCGGTGACCGCTGAAATGATCATCGTGACCCGGGACGGCCGCGTGCCGGAGTTCAAGAAGAAGATGATCAGCCGGCCCGAAGAGGGCATCTACGTTTACGAGCTGCGCAAGTTCATGCGTTCAAACGCCGGCACCTGCATCAACCAAAAGCCGGTCGTGCGCAAAGGCCAGACCGTAACCAAGGGCCAGGTCTTGGCCGACGGCCCGAACACCGAGGCCGGAGAGCTCGCGTTGGGCCGCAACGTGCTCGTCGCCTTCATGCCGTGGAACGGCTACAACTTCGAGGACGCCATCCTGATCTCGGAAAAAGTGGTCAAGGAGGACATCTACACCTCCATCCACATCGACGAGTTCGAGATCGGCGCCCGCGACACCAAACTCGGGCCTGAAGAAATCACCCGCGACATTCCGAACGTGAGCGAAGAAGCGTTGCGCAACCTCGGGTCTGACGGCGTCATCCGCGTCGGTGCCGAGGTCAAGCCGGGCGACATCCTCGTCGGCAAGATCACCCCGAAGAGCGAGACGGAACTGGCGCCAGAAGAACGCCTGTTGCGGGCGATCTTCGGTGAAAAGGCCGCGGACGTGAAGGACACGTCGTTGACCGTTCCTTCAGGCACTTACGGCATCGTCATGGACGTGAAGGTTTCGTCCCGCAAGGAGGTGCAGAAGCAGAAGCTGACCCCGGCGGAAACCAAACGGCAGGCCAAGCAGATCGGGGAAGATTACCGGAAGCGGAAAGACGAGCTGCATGAGGAGCTGACCGAAGCGTTGTCGAACGTCTTGTTGGGCGAAAAGATCCCGCTGGACGTGGTGAACGCCGAAACCGGCGAAATCATCATTCCGGCCAACCGCAAGATCACCAAGACGCTGCTGCGCAAACTGGCGGGGGTGTACGACCACATCGACATCGACCCGAGCCCGATCCGGAACAAGATCCGCGAGATCATCAGCTCTTTTGAGGGCAAGTTCGCGGAATTGGACATGGAGAAGGACCGCTCGCTCGACCGCATCGAGAGCGGGGACGACATCGATCCAGGCATCATCAAGCAGGTGAAGGTCTACATCGCCAGCAAGCGCAAGCTGAGCGTGGGCGACAAGATGGCCGGACGCCACGGCAACAAGGGCGTGGTGGCCAAGATCGTGGCGGAAGAAGACATGCCGTTCCTGAGCGACGGCACGCCGGTGGAAATCGTGTTGAACCCATTGGGCGTGCCGAGCCGCATGAACGTCGGTCAGGTGTTGGAGACGCACCTCGGGGTGGCGGCCAAAGCCCTCGGTTTCAAGGTGGCCACGCCCGTGTTCGACGGCATCGAAGAGCCCGACATCCGCAACTACTTGGCTGAAGCCAAAGGGGTGGACGGCTTCCGTTGGGTCAACGAGAACGGCAAATCGACGTTGTACGACGGCCGCACGGGTGACGCCTTCGAGCAGCAGGTCGTGGTCGGTTACATCTACATGCTCAAGCTGGGTCACTTGGTCGCGGACAAGATCCACGCCCGGGCGGTCGGCCCCTACTCGCTGGTGACGCAACAACCGTTGGGCGGCAAGGCCCAGTACGGCGGCCAGCGTTTCGGCGAGATGGAGGTTTGGGCGCTCGAAGCCTACGGCGCGGCTTACACCTTGCAGGAACTGCTGACGGTGAAGTCGGACGACGTGCAGGGCCGGACCCGCATCTACGAGTCGATCGTGAAAGGCGACAACTCGTTGGAGGCGGGTACCCCGGAATCCTTCAACGTGCTGATCAAGGAGATGCAAAGCCTCGGCTTGGACGTCAAGGTGGGCGGACGTTCGCCGCAGGGGACGTTTGGGGACGGTTTGCTGGACGGCGAAGTGGCCGTGGCAGCGTTGTGATCGTCCGCCCAATCCATGGAAGTGCGGGTCTGGGAGGCGTGAACCCTCCCAGCCAACCCGCGGCCGCGGCGGACCCGGCTGGAGGATCTCTCCGGCCCGGGCCAGCCCGCCGAGGCGGGAAGTGAATCGTGCGATTTTTTCAACCGCGGGATGGCGGGTCCGGTACCGGCGTCCCCGGCAGGCAACAGTTTTACCGGCGGTGATATGAACGAAACGAATCTACGCGAGATCTTTGGCGAGGAGCGCGCGGTCGGTTTTGACCAGGTGGCGATCAGCGTGGCCTCCCCGGATGCGATCCGCTCTTGGAGCAAGGGCGAAGTAAAAAACCCCGAAACGATCAACTACCGCACGTTCAAACCGGAGAAGGGCGGCTTGTTCTGCGAGCGCATCTTCGGTCCGACGCGCGACTGGGAATGCTCGTGCGGCAAGTACAAGCGCATCAAGCACAAGGGCGTCATCTGCGACCGTTGCGGCGTGGAGGTCACCTTGTCGCGCGTGCGCCGGGAGCGCATGGGCCACATCGAGTTGGCCGTGCCGGTTTCCCACATCTGGTTCTACAAATGCATGCCGTCCCGCATCGGTTTGATGCTGGACATGAGTTCCCGGCAGCTGGAACGGGTCATCTACTACGAGGACTACATCGTCATCGATCCCGGCCAGACGCCGTTGCAGAAATGTCAGCTGCTCAACGAGCAGGAGTTCCGCGATGCGCAGGAGCAGTACGGCGACACCTTCGTGGCCGGCATGGGCGCGGAGGCGATCAAGCTCCTGTTGTCGCAGACCGACCTCAACTCCCTGAACGCGGAGCTTGAGGAGTCGATGAATAACACCAAGAGCAAGCAGATCCGCAAGAAGCTGGCCAAGCGTTTGAAGCTCGTCCAGGGCTTCATGAGCTCCCACTCGCGCCCGGAATGGATGATCTTGGAAGTGCTGCCGGTCATCCCGCCGGACCTGCGTCCGTTGGTGCCGCTGGAAGGTGGCCGCTTTGCGACCTCCGACCTCAACGACCTTTACCGCCGCGTGATCAACCGGAACAACCGGTTGAAGAACCTGCTGCAGCTGAAGACCCCGGACGTCATCATCCGGAACGAAAAGCGGATGCTGCAGGAGGCGGTGGACGCCCTGTTCGACAACGGCCGGCACGGCCGCGCGGTGACGGGCGCCGGCAACCGTCCGCTGAAGTCGTTGAGCGACATGCTCAAAGGCAAGGGCGGCCGCTTCCGGCAGAACCTGCTCGGCAAGCGCGTCGACTACTCGGGCCGGTCCGTCATCGTTATCGGGCCGGAGCTGAAGCTGCACCAGTGCGGGTTGCCGAAGAAGATGGCGCTGGTGCTCTTCGAGCCGTTCATCATCCGGCGACTGAAGGAACTTGGCTACGTGCACACCGTGCGCAGCGCCAAGAAGATGATCGAACGGCAGACGCCGGAGGTCTGGGACATCTTGGACGAGGTGACCAAAGGCCACCCCGTCCTCCTGAACCGCGCCCCGACGCTGCACCGGCTCTCCATCCAGGCGTTTGAGCCGCAGTTGATCGAAGGCGAGGCGATCCGTATCCACCCGTTGGTCTGCACGGCGTACAACGCCGACTTCGACGGCGACCAGATGGCGGTCCACGTGCCCTTGTCGGTGGAGGCGCAGATGGAGGCACGCCTGCTGATGCTGGCGCCGAACAACATCTTTTCGCCTTCGAGCGGTAAACCGATCACGACCCCGTCGCAGGACATCGTGCTCGGGTGTTATTACCTCACCCAGACGCCGCGAAAAAACGCGCAGGCCGGCGAACGGCTGCGGATGTTCTCCGAACTTGCGGAGATCGAGTTTGCCCTGGCCGAAGGAGCCGTCAAAATCCACGACCGGATCCGGTTCCGTAACCCGGACTTCGGCCGGTCCACGGTGTACGGCGACGAGAAGTCGCGCTTGGTCGAGACGACCGCTGGCCGGGTAATCTTCAACGGGATCTGGCCGCGCGAACTGGGCTTCTTCAACAAGAACGCGGGTAAGAAGCAGTTGAGCGACATCATCTGGCGCACTTACCAGGTGGCGGGTCAACAGCGGACGGTCGAGACGCTCGACCGCCTGAAGGAACTCGGCTTCACCTGGGCGACGCGCGCGGGAGTCTCCATCGGGATCACCGACATGATCATCCCGGAGGAGAAGAAGACGGAGCTCGACAAAGCTTACAAGCAGCTCGCGACGGTCGAACGGCAATACCGCAGCGGCATCATCACCGACGGCGAGCGTTACAACAAGATCATCGACATCTGGACGCACGCCGGCGAGGAGATCTCGCAGGTGATGTTCCGCACGCTGGAGTACAACGAGGGCCGGCGCGAGCTGAACCCCGTTTACCTCATGCAGGATTCCGGCGCACGTGGCAACCGGCAGCAGGTCAAGCAGTTGGGCGGCATGCGCGGGTTGATGGCCAAGCCTTCGGGCGAGATCATCGAGCGGCCGATCACGTCCAACTTCCGCGAGGGCCTGTCGGTGCTGGAGTATTTCATCTCCACGCACGGCGCCCGCAAAGGGTTGGCGGACACCGCCCTCAAGACGGCCGACTCGGGTTACCTGACGCGCAAGCTCGTCGACGCCGCGCAGGACGTGATCGTGGTCGAGGACGACTGCGGCACGGCCAACGGCATCATCGTGCGCCCGATCTACGAAGGTGACGACGAGGTGGTCGACTTGGCCACCCGCGTGGTGGGCCGCGTGAGCTGTGAGACCATCGGCAACCCGGTCACCAAGGAGACGATCATTCGGACCAACCACCTGATCGAAGAGGCGCAAGGCCAAGCCCTGATGAAGATCGGGGTGGAACAACTCAAGATCCGGTCGGTGCTGACCTGCGAGTCAAAGCGCGGCATCTGCGCGAAGTGCTATGGCCGCAACTTGGCCACGGGGTCGATGGTGAAACTCGGCGAGGCGGTGGGCATCATCGCGGCCCAGAGCATCGGCGAACCCGGCACGCAGCTGACGATGCGGACGTTCCACATCGGCGGCACGGCGACCCAGTTGTTCAAGCAGCCGATCATCAAGGCGAAGAATGACGGCGCGCTGCGGTTCAACGACCTGCGCGTGGTCCAATCGGTCGACGGCAACTTCATCGTCCTGAACAAGAACGGCTCAGTCTCGATCCACGCCGAGGACGGCCGCGAGCTAGAGCGCTACAACGTCGTGATCGGTTCGGTCATCTCGGCTGCGGACGGCGCCCCGGTGCGGAAGGGCGACGCCTTCGTGCAGTGGGATGCTTACAGCGTCCCGATCCTGACGGAACGCGGTGGCCGCGTGGAGTTCCGCGACATGATCCCGGGAGTGACGGTCCGCCGCGAGGTGGACACCGCCACGGGGGTGCTGGGCACGGTCGTGATGGAGCACAAGGAGGACCTGCATCCCCAGATCGTGATCACCAACGACGCCAAAGAGGTGATCGCCAGCTACTCCATCCCAGCGGGCGCCCACATCGTCGTGCAGGAAAACAAGAAGATCCAAGCGGGCACCCTGCTGGCCAAGACGCCGCGCAAGATCGCCAAAACCAAGGACATCACGGGCGGCCTGCCGCGCGTGGCGGAGTTGTTCGAGGCGCGTCGTCCCAAGGATGCGGCGGAGATCGCTAAGATCGACGGACTCGTCGAGTTCGGCGGCACCCTGCGCGGCAAACGCCGGTTGATCCTGCGCGACCCGACCACGGGCCAGGAGGAGGAGCACCTGATCCCGTTGAACAAACACATCACGGTCTCCAAAGGCGACCTCGTGAAGAAGGGTTCACAGCTGACCGAAGGACCGATCGTGCCGCACGAGATCCTTGACGTCTGTGGCCCGCAGGATCTGCAGGAGCACTTGGTCAACGAGGTGCAAGAGGTCTACCGCCTGCAGGGCGTGGAGATCAACGACAAGCACATCGAGATCATCGTCCGCCAGATGCTGCGCAAGGTGAAGGTCACCGAACCGGGCGACACGGAACTCTTGTGGGGCGACCAAGTTGATCGCCAGGAGTTCGAGCGCGAAAACCGGCGGATCGCCGAACAAGGTGGCAAACCGGCGGAAGCGGTGCCCGTGCTGCTCGGCATCACCAAGGCGTCTCTCGAGACGGACAGCTTCATCTCGGCGGCGTCGTTCCAAGACACCACCCGGGTGCTGACCGAGGCGGCGACGCTGGGCAAGGTCGACATCCTGCGCGGGTTCAAGGAGAACGTCATCATGGGCCACCTGATCCCGGCCGGTACGGGTTTCGC
>CAXUNV010000137.1:9018-10185 GCA_964252355.1 uncultured Chthoniobacterales bacterium
CCATCGGGTCAGGCGGGCGGCGGAGGTGGGCGAGTTCCTCAACCACGAGCCGACCCTGCCGGAACCCGAACCGGCGGTCGGGTAAACCGAGCGGGAGCGAGCGGCACCGAGCGCGACCGAACGGGAACAAAAACAAAGGGGGCGGACCGAAGGGTCCGCCCTTTTTGTTTTCCCCTTGCGCAAGGTTGCCAAGATCGCGCAAGGCCGCGCGTGATTGGCGGGAAGGCCGGCGTCTCCCCGTTGTCCCCTTTGTCATTTTCCATCTGCCATTTGTCATCTTCCATGCTTCCGGGCGCGCAACGCCGGGTGCCTGTGGCAAGGTGACCCATGTCGATTGCAACGAAGACCGGGGACGCCGGCGAAACGGCGTTGATGTACGGGCGGCGCGTCGCCAAGATGCACCGTCGGGTGGAGGCGTACGGGACCGTGGACGAGATGAATGCCGCGCTTGGCATGGTGCGAGCCACCACCAAGGTCGAGCTGATCGGGCGGACGACGTTAGACATCCAAAAAACGCTCATCATCCTCATGGGCGAGTTGGCCGTCGCGGACGAGGACCGGGACCGCTACCTAAAAGACGGCTACGAAATTGTGCAGTCCGCCATGGTCGGGCACCTAACCGCGGTGGTCGACGACCTGGAAAAGAACCATCACATCACCTACAAACATTGGGCCACGCCGGGCTCCACGCTGGCTTCGGCGGCCCTCGACGTCGCGCGCACGGTTTGCCGCAGGGCCGAGCGCAAGGTGGTCGCGCTGGCCGATTCGGCCGATTACGTCAACCCGGAAACCATCAAGTACCTCAATCGGTTGTCGGACGTGCTTTGGCTGTTCGCGCGCCTGGAGGAGAGCGAGGCGGGCACCGCGCCGCCCGAAGGTGGGCCGGAGGCATCGTCAACGTAGCGCCGGCGTCTCGCCGGTGAGGGGAGCGGCCTGGATGGGTGACCCGGTGGGGCGAAGACCCGGCCGGCTGAGGTGGGCCACCACCCGGGAAGACGATCGCCGGGTGGTCTGAGCCGGCACGAATGGCCTTGGCAGCTCAAACCCATCCATCGGACCATCATACCCGGATGGTCGGGGCCGCGATTCCGCCGTCCGGCCCGACCGTAGTTTCGGCCGGCTCAGACCACCCGCCGCCCGTTCACCCCGACGGCCGCGCTGCTCTGG
>CAXUNV010000138.1:0-10175 GCA_964252355.1 uncultured Chthoniobacterales bacterium
CCCGGCTACGGCCGCGGCGTTTCTGCCGCCTTCACGGACAGACTCCGGCGGCCCAGGCGTGCGCTGGCCATCGCGCTCCTGGCCGGCGCTTCGGCCGCCGCCCCGCCCGCCCCCGCCGCCAGCGTCTCGCTCGCCAACACCCAACTCAACGGGTCCGCCAAGCTGGTGAATGGCGCCATCCAGCTGATCGACGGCGGTCCCAACGAAAACGGGAGCGCCTTCCTCAAGACCAAAATCTCCATCGGGAAGTTTTCCACCCATTTCACCGTCGTGCTCAGCCAAGCCACGGCGGACGGGTTCACCTTTTGCCTGCAGAACAACTCCCCCACTGCGCTCGGTGCGCCGGGTCAAGGGAGCAATCTCGGGTTCGCCCAGATCCAACACAGCGTGGCCGTGGCGTACGACATCTACAACGGCGGCTCCTTGGTGCCCTCCGTCGCCTTGGTTGCGGACGGCACCGTGTCGCCCTTTTACCAGACCTCCTTTTCGCACCGCGGCGTTGACCTCGTCGAAGGTCACCCGGTGAAGGTGGACCTCTACTACGACGGCAAGACGCTCACCGCGATCGAGACTGATGCGACCATCGGCACCACGACGCGGCAGGATTATCCGATGGACGTCGTCTCCCTGGTCGGTTCCTCCACGGCCTACCCAGGGTTCACCGGGGCGGACGGCTTGCTCACCTCGATCCAAACCATCCGCGATTGGGTTTGGGACGCCACCCCGCAGGCCGCGCCGTCCCAAGGGGCCAAGCCGTTGACGGCGTCGGTGAACACCTTTGTCGGGACGAGCAACGGCGGCAACACCTTCCCTGGAGCGACCGTCCCCTTCGGCATGACCCAGGCGACGCCGATCGATGACCTGAACACCATCGGCGGCTACACCGACACGCCGACGGACAACAACGGGAACCCGGTCGCCACCCGCCTGCAGTCGATCGCCATGAACCAATTGAGCGGTCCGGGCATCCCCAATTACGGCGACGTCTGGTTCACCGGCACGACGGGCGCGTTCACCGACCCGACCAAATACTCCTCCGCTTTCTCACTGGCCGGCGAATCGGCCAGCCCGGGCTACTACCAAGTTTACCTGAAGGATTGGGCGACGAACTTGGAGGTCGCCAGCACGAAACACGCCTCGATCGCGCGCTTCCTCTTCCCGGCGGGATCGCCGGCCAACGTCGTGGTCCCGATCAGTCAGACCCTCACCCAGTCAACCCAGGCGGCCCAGATCCAGGTGACCGGCAACAACGAGCTAAGCGGCTCCGTGACGGCCGGCAACTGGGGCGGCACGGTGAAGGTCTATTTCGTCATGCAGTTCGACCGGCCTTTCAGCGGCTCGGGCACTTGGACCAAGGCAACGGTGACCCCGGGTTCGACGAGCGCTTCGGCCAGCGACGGAAGCACGGCCGTCGGCGCGTACGTCAGCTTCGCCCCGACCACGGCGGCGCAAACCGTCCAAGCACGCGTGGGCATCTCTTATGTCGACCTCGCGGGCGCCCGCAACAACGTGACCAAAGAGATCCCCAAATTCGATTTCGCGGCCGTGAAAACCCAGGCGCAAACGGTTTGGGAACAGCGCTTGAGCAAGCTGCAGGTCACCTCCAACGGTTTTGAAGACGACTACGTCACGTTCTACACCGCACTCTACCACACCCTACTCGGGCCGACGACCTGGAACGACCTCGATGGCCGGTACCTCGGCTACGACAACCAAGTCCACACCGTCGCGAGCGGTCACTACACGATGTTCGCCAACATCTCCGGGTGGGACATCTACCGGTCGGAGATCCCGTTCTTGACCCTCTTCCAACCGACGGTCTGTGCGGATCTGGCGCAGTCCATCGTCGAGATGTACAAGCAGCTCGGTTACCTGGACCGCTGGCCCTTCGCCAACTTCCCGACGGGCGTGATGAACGGTTACCCGATGACGATCATCCTTTCGGAGATCTGGACCGCAGGAATCCACAACTTCGACATCACCACCGCCTACCAAGCGATGATGCAGGACGCCAACAACGGCGACGCGCAGGTGATTAAGACGATCGGTTGGCTGACGGATCCGTCGACCATGGAGGAGGACATCGAATCGTATGCCGCGCTGGCGACGGTCGCGGATTCCCTCGGCAAGACGGCTGACGCCAAAAGCCTGCGGGACCTCGCTGGCAAGTACGTCAACATCTACAACCCGGCGACGGGGTTCCTGGAGCCGCGCTACTCCAACGGCAGCTGGCGCGCGAACTTCAACCCGACGCTGCAGGAAGCGAACTACTACGACGGCTACGTCGAAGGTTCGGCTTGGCACTACCTTTGGCTGGTGCCGCAGGACGTGGCCGGCCTGATCCGTCTCCAGGGCGGGGCGTCGACCTTCAATGCGCGTCTCGATGCGTTCTTTGCGGATCCTTCGTTGCAGTACAACTTCGAAGGCCAGTATTATAACGCCTACAACGAGCCCGACCTGCAGGCGCCCTTCCTCTACCTCTACAGCGGCCAACCCTGGAAGACGCAGAAGCTGGTGCGCGACCTCGGTTTGCTCGTCTACAACACCACGTCGACGGGCATCCCCGGGAACGACGACCTGGGCACGATGAGCGCTTGGTACGTCTTGAGCAGCCTGGGCATCTACAAAGTCGACCCTTCGCTGCCCCTCTTTGAGCTCACCACGCCGCGCTTCCCCAAGGCGGTGCTGACCCTCGCGTCGCCGTACGCCGGGACGAAGTTCACCATCTCGGCGCCCGCGACGGGCGAGACGAACCTTTACATCGGCAGCGTCAAGTTGAACGGCAACACCCAGACCAAATCCTGGATCACCGAGAGCCAGATCACCAATGGCGGGACGTTGAACTTCGACGTGCAAGCGACGCCCAACCCCAAGTGGGGTCTGACCCCGCCGCCTTCGCTCAGCACCGGCGTGCCGGCGTTGGCGCGGGTGCCGTCCCTGGGTGGTCAGCGCTGAGCCTTTCCGTCTTGATGGCCGGGGGCTTCTCCTAAGCCCCCGGCTAGCCAACACCCCGAAGGCGGTCTTCATCCCTGCGGTGGGGCGGGCCGCTTCGTGGCATGACGCAGGCCAGGGGCCAAAGGCCGCAAGGGAAGGGTGGCCATCTTGCGTGCGGTGGGGCGAGGACCCAGCCTGCCCAACCAGGTCGCCATGGCCTGAAAAGGTTTGCAGGCTGGTCTAAGCCGTCGCGGAACGACCCTGGGAGCAGACCAAGGTCGTTTGCGGCCCGGCACCCTTCAACCTGCGGTGGTCCTAGAGGGTAGTCGCGCCACCCCCCCCCCCCGGGGGGGGGGGGGGGGGCCCCCCCCCCGGGCCGCCCGCGGGGCCGCGCCGGGGCGGGGGGGGGCCTCCCGGTTCGCCCCCCACCCCCGCCGCCGGGGGGTTGGGGGGAAGCGCCCCACCGCTGGCACGACGGCGGGCCCGCTCCGGGAACTCGTGGTGCGCGCCCGCTGATCAGCCGCTTTCGGCATTCAGGCGACACCTAAACGGTCTTTGGCGAATTGGTGACGCCCGGTTGCCGGCGAAAGGGTGCCCACGCGTCCAAGGCCAAAGGGCGGCATGTTGTGGTAAATGGTTTCGTAGCTCCCGGGCTTGATCAGGTAAGTCTCGTGCCAGATGCCGACGTCGCCGCTGTTGCCGATGGCGCGGGTGTAGGCGCGCCAAGCGGGCAGGTGCTGATGCTCTTTGCCGCTGGCGTAGGCGATCAGTTGCGTGGGCGAGCGCCAGTATTGCAGGACCATGGTAGTACGTCCCAACCAGAAGTGACCGCCCAAGTAACCGAGCTCTTGATGCTCCTCCAATTCGCGCAGCATCTTCGGCATGGCGCGAAAGACTGGCCACCAACGGTTCACCTTCCAGAGTCGGTTGAAGCGCATGCCGATGAGGAAAACGCAGAACTCGCCTTCCATCTGCGCGGACATCCGCTGCGGGATCACGGGTGTGGACATACGGGTTTATGGTGCGTTTGGCTTTGTTTCATACCATCCATAAAGCTACCTCGGTCAATTCCGTCGGAGCTGCGCAGCCCGGCCCCGCAACGCTTCGGGCAGCGATGCGGGCGCTCCGGGGAGGGCGACCTGAGGTCCGCAGCCCACGCTCTTTGTCTGGCCACGGCTTCGCGGTTCCGAAGTTCTACCGCTCTCGCTCCCTCGATGGTCATCGCACAATTTTCCGTGATGGAACGGGCGCGGACCGGGGGCACCGGTGGTCCGGAGCACCGGGGGACATCGTTTTTTCTCGATATTCTCGCAAAAAAAGCTCAACGAAATGGCAGTGCCGCCCGTCAAAGGGCTGAGAACCTACTTTTTTATGCAAATCGGTGAGGCGAAGGTGTTGGGCGTCGCTGCAGGCCCTGATGGGTCTTCGGAGTGCGAGCTGCGCGTGGTTTGTCCCGATCAAGGTTTTGAGCGGTTGAACGTGGTGGCGGGGGGAGCCCGGGTTGCCGTGGCGTTGGACCGACCGGAGCGGGGCGCCCCTCAAGAGTTCAAGGCGACGATTGCGGCGCAACTTGGCGAGACGGTGCTCGTCGAGTTCTACCATCCTGGCGAGCAGGCTGGCGCCCGTTGCAGCGGTGGGCCACCTAACGCCGGCCGGTAAGGTCAGCGTCCTTTCCAGCGAACCCGCCGCGGTCAGCCGGCCGTTGCGGGCATCCTGTGTGTGTTTGGGACCGGTCGGTCCTGCCGACTTGCGCCGCTAGCCATGGACCTATCGGTTCCCAGGGTGACGCGGTCGAACATTCGACGGCAAGTCTTGCGGACGAGGGCCGCACGCGCCGCGCCGGCTGCGGTCCCGGCGAACGCCTCATCGAGGGTTTGCACTATGCCGGCGGTCCGGCGCCATGGAAAAGGGGCTTAAGCGATCTCCAGCGAATTGCCCCCGTGCCGGACGTCCCGGGCTTCGGCGACGTAGATCACTTCTTCCGCCAAGCTTTCCAGCAGGTAGGCGATCGTCTCCAACCCTTGCGCGATCGCCATCAATTGGACCAAAGCACGGGCACCCTCCCGGTGTTCCGCGATGAGGTCGCCAAAGTGCTCATCCACGTCCCGGGCTTGTTGCGCAAGTCCCTCCATCTGCGCCCGGACCCGCTCGGCGGCCACCCCGTCGAGGTCGGCAAACGCGGTCAACACCGATGCAAACGAATTTTCTACAGCGTCGAATACCGGCTGCGTGGCCCGCGCCTCGTCCAAAGGGGGATCTTGGTTGAGCTTGCGCGCGCGTCGGGCGATCGACCCGGCGACATCGGAAAGGCGTTCCAACAAGGCATTGACGCGGAGGGTGGCAAGCACCAGCCGCAGGTCCGACGCCAAGGGGACAAAGCGCGTGAGAAGATCGCTGCCAGCCTTGTCGATCCCCTTCTCCAACAGGTCTACCTCCTCATCATCAGCAATGACCGCCCCGCAATAATCGTCGTCACGCCCCTCCAGCCCAAGTCTCACGTTGCGGAAGCTCCGGCGCACCAAGCTGCCCATCAGCAGCACGTCCGTACGCATCCCGTTCAAGGCTTGGTCAAAGCCCGGCAATCGGTGCCTCACGTTCCCCTGCCCTCTTTGCTCGCCGAATCTGGCCATGACGAAGTGCGTTGGATCTGGGTTAGGACTGCCCGGTGGCGTCTCGCCGATACCCCTTGCCCGACCGGGTCGCCCGCGAGCTCCGTCCCCGCTCGGAACGCGGAACGCGGAACCCGGAATGCCGCCCCGCCTAGCCAAACCGGCCCGAGACGTAATCTTCGGTCTGCTTCTGGGAGGGGTTGCTGAAGATCTTTTCCGTGCGGTCGAACTCGACCAACCGCCCCAGGTAAAAGAACGCGGTCTGGTCCGAGCAGCGCGCCGCCTGCTGCATGTTGTGCGTGACGATGATGATGGTGAAACGGTCGGTGAGGTTCGCGATCAGGTCCTCGACCTTGGCGGTGGCGATCGGGTCGAGCGCCGAGCACGGCTCGTCCATCAGCACCACCTCGGGCCGGACGGCCACGGCGCGCGCGATGCAGAGCCGCTGCTGCTGGCCGCCGGAGAGGCCCAAGGCGCTCTCGTGGAGGCGGTCCTTGACCTCGTCCCAGAGGGCCGCGCCCCGCAAGCTCTCCTCGACGGTGGCGTCGATCGCCCGGCGGTCCCGGACGCCGGCGAGGCGCAGGCCGTAGGCGACGTTCTCGTAGACCGACTTGGGGAAGGGGTTCGACCGCTGGAACACCATGCCGACGCGCCGGCGCAGCTCGATCGGGTCCACGCCCGGCGCGTGGATGTCCACCCCCTCCATCCGGATGGCGCCGGCCGTGACGCGCGCGCCGTCGACCAGGTCGTTCATGCGGTTGAGGCAGCGCAGCAGCGTCGACTTGCCGCAGCCGGAGGGCCCGATGAAGGCCGTCACTTGGCGCCGCGGGATCCGCAGGCTCACGCCGTGGAGCGCCTGGGCGGCGCCGTAGCGGAAGTCCACCCCGGCCACGTCGATGACTGGGTCTTCGGCCGCCTCACCCGGCGCGGCCTTTTGACTGACTGCGCCGGTTTGGGTCGCGGGGAGGTTTGTCCTGGTGTTCTGGGCGGTAGGCATTCCGTTCATGCCAAGGCAGTCGCGATCGGGAAGGGGCTTTTGGGCACCCTCATGCTTCGCTGCTGGAGTAGAGCGGCGCTCACGGAGCCGGTCTAGGAAGACTCTGTGACGATTTTTTCACACACACGTGTGCGCGCGGGCGGCACGGCCGGCGGGCCCGTGGTCGTGGACGTATGACTTAGGTGTGGCCGAACCGTTGCCCGCGCGGCGAGGTCTCCCGAGCTGCGGGTGGTTTCGGCGCCAGCCGGGTACCTCGCCGGCTACGAAGCGTCCGCCAAGTTCCGTCGCCCACCCGGGCTTTGGTCCCCGGCCGCGGCCTGATGGAGCAGCCGCAGTTCGCCGTCACCACTCTCGACCAGCGCGGTGCAGCTTTCCACCCAATCGCCGGTGTTGTGGTACGCCAGGGCACCGATGGTCCGAATCGAGGCCGTGTGGATGTGTCCGCAAACCACCCCATCCACCCGATGTTCTTGCGCGTGGCGAGCGATGGCTTCTTCAAACTTACCGACGAACTGGACGACATTCTTCACGCGGCGTTTGACGTAAGCGCTCAACGACCACGGACTAAGGCCCAGCAAACGCCTTCCCCGGTTGACAGGGCCGTTGCTCCGCAACAGGAGTGTGTAACCGACGTCGCCGAGGTGCGCGAGCCAACCGAGGTTTTCGATCACGCCGTCCAACTCATGGCCGTGAAAGACGAGGAGTCGCCGGCCGTCCGCCGTGGTGTGGATCGCGTGCTTTTGAATGGTCACGCTTCCGAAAGGGCCGAGGTATCCTCCGACGAAAGCGTCGTGATTCCCAGGGATGTAAACCAACCCCGTGCCCTTGCGCCCCTTGCGCAGGAGTTTTTGCACGACGTCGTTGTGCGATTGGGGCCAGAACCGTCCCCGTTGCAGTGCCCAAACGTCGATGATGTCGCCGACCAAGTAGAGCGTTTGGAATTCGTGCTCGCGGAGGAACTCCAAAAGGAGTTCGGCTTGGCTGAACCGGGTGCCAAGGTGAAGGTCTGAAATCCAGCCAGTGCGCCAGTAGGCCATGGGAGAGAGTCGCGACGGTCGTCCGCGCACGTGACACTTCGGCGCGGGGACGTCAAAACCAAATTCGTGACGATTTCGACGGGTACCGGCGAGCCTCTAGCGTGGGCGTGACGAAAACGTTGCAAACTGACGCTCAAACGATCGCCAGAAAAGCCGTAGGTGGGGAGGCGTGGAAGGCGCGTACCCGGCGATGGTGTTGACGGTGGCCTTCGATTCCGGTCTCGCTGGGTACCGGGTTCGTTTCCGCGTCGGCGGCCCCTTCCGGCTCGGACAGTGGTTTACGGTCCGCACCGATCCACCCCGCCACGTCCGCCGCACGCGTTGGCGAGGGCGGGAAGTGGAACTGGTGCTCGACGACGCGCCGGCATGGACGCCGGGCCAAGCCGTCACCCTGACGCTCTCGCCCTTCGCCTAAATCGCGCGAAGGCGCGCGGCTTGGACGCTGGATCCAGGCGCAGTCGCGGGCAGGCTGTCCGCCTTACGGCATCGTTATTGCCGACGGCGCGTGCCGCCCGCAATGGTCTTCACCGCACTTGGTGGGCCGGGCCAGCTCCGCCGACGTGTCTTGATCCAGGTGGCGGTCGCGATCGCCACGCCTACGAGGATGAGGGTGGTTGGTTCGGGGACGGCGGAGACCGCTGAGACGGTAACGGAGGTCCCCGGCGAGGGTTGATCGTCGAAGTTGACGTCGTCCGTGTAGAGCCATTCCGAGACGGTGTTCGTGGAGGGTGCGAACGCAGGCTGCTGCGGTGTACCCGTCCAGAGTTGCGGGCTGAACACGCTCAGTTCCGGGATAAAGTCGCCGTTCGCGCCGACGCCGGTTTCCGGCCCGAAGAACAGGGTAAAACCGCCGGCGTTCGCCGCCGAAAGGAAGCGGATGCTCTCCGGCACGGACCCGACGGGCGTTCCGTTCAGCGTGTACTGAAACGCATCGAACGGCGCGTCAAAGCCGTCCAGCCCCGCGTTGAACGCCGCGGGGCGGCGGTCGATGTTGAAGCTGAGGCGCCAGATGGCGCCCGGGCTGGCGAGCGTCGTCGGGGTGATCGCGGCATCGAACCTGCCCGAGGTAGTGACGGTGAGCGGGGCCGCTTTGGCCGAGGCGGCGACGAGCAAAAGCAGGAGAACGCTGCGCATGGTTTGGCTCTCCGGGATCACCGCAACGCGGCGTCCAGGTCGGCCGCGGCGTCCCGTTCGGCTTGTGCTGCCGTCGACACGACGTCGCCAAGGCCGAAGAACTCGTGCGTCACGCCCGGGTAGAAACGGTAATTGACGCGCACGCCCGCCGCCCGCAACGCCGCGGCATATTGGGCACCTTCGGATTGCAAAGGATCAATCTCGGCGGCGATGATGGTCGCGGGCGGCAGCCCCTGCAGCCTCGCCTTCAGCGGGAACGCGTTCGGATTGTTGAGGTCGGCCGGGTTTTGGTAGGTGTACCGCGAAAAGAACTCCAGGGCCGGTTTGTTGAGGGGCAGCGCGTTGGCGTAAATCTGTTTCGACGGGGTGTTCGGGTCACTGCTGGTGATCGGGTAAACGAGCAACTGGAAAAGCGGCAGGGGACGGAAACCCTGGTCGCGGACGTTGAGGCAAACCTCGGTGGCCAAATTGCCGCCAGCGCTCTCCCCAGCGACGGCGATTTTCCCAGGGATGCCTTGCAGGAAGGCGCTGTTACGCACCGCCCACTTGTAAGCAGATAAAGCGTCTTCCAAAGCGGACGGGAACGGGTGCTCGGGCGCTTTACGGTACTCTACCGAGACCACGACGACGTTGGCGAGGTCCGTGAGAGCGCGCGCGGAGGCGTCGTATGTGTCGATGGTCGCGATGACGAAACCGCCGCCGTGAAAATAGACGACGACCGGAAACGGGCCCACCCCCGTCGGCCGATAAATCCGGACGGGCAGCCCGCCGCCCGGGCCGGGGATGGCCAGTTGGTCGACGATGGCACCGACCGGTCGGGGCTTTTTGGCCGCCCCGCTCACGCGCACGACGATCTTGGCCGCGTCCTGGGTGGAGAACTGTTGGCGAGCATCTTGGGGCGACAACGTGTAGAAGGGTTGACCTTCGATCGCGGCGAACGTTCCTAAGACCACGGCCATCTGGCCGTTGGGCAGCGCTTGGGCGCGGAGCGTTCCCGAACCAAGCATCGTTCCGGCGAAGAGGGCGGCGGCGAGCAATCCTTTGTGGCGAGAAAGCATAGGGGGATCCTTTCCCTTGGCTGCGCACGGACAGGAGCTTTGGATGTGTCTCAATTTTGATTTTTGCAAAGCAAAGGTCTGAAGGTCTGCTTGGGCCGTCGCTGAGCAGTGCTGCGGAAAATCGGGGTCCGTCGGACCTCCGGTGCGTCGCCGCCGGGCCTGCCGCGGGGCGCGCCGTAGCAGGAACGTGGCGAACCGGTTACGGAGAGGGCGTCCGTTTCACTTTCGCCGCTCGTGGGGAACGGCTCTGCCGGGCAGGTTTTATGGTAAGGCAAGAGGTGTTTTGCGAGACGCCGCCAGCGTAGCGCCGGCGTCCCACCCGGACTGGGTGAGCCGCCATCTCCGAACGACAGGTAGGGCAAGGCGAGCCTAGCGAGGCGCCGCCGGGCCGCACACCACCTTGGAG
>CAXUNV010000139.1:0-10165 GCA_964252355.1 uncultured Chthoniobacterales bacterium
TCCAGGCCTGCCCCTCCGTCCTCGGCACCGCCCCCGCGCCGCCCGCCGGGACCGTCTTGGGGCGGCCTTCGCCGGGAAAATCGGCAGGGGCGGAGCGTCGGTCCTCCTGGGTGATGAGGAAGGTCCGTCAATGCCCCGGCCGGGCGGCGTGGCCCGGCGGGGCGTAGCCGTGCGGCAGAAGCTGCCGCAGTTGGCGCACCGTCAGGTTTGCCGGGTTATCTTCGACGTGCGACACATCCCTGAAATGGGCGAAGTTGCCTCCCCACCGCAGTCCGTGGCGGGCCGCGACTTCTCCGACAAGTTTATACGCTTCGTGGTTGGCGAGGTACCTGCCCCTCTCAAAAAGCCCCACGTCGAAGGCGATCCCATAATTGTGGTTGCTTTCCCCGCCACGCGCGTTGGTGACAATTTGGCCGGGCCGGGTTCGGCCTTGGGCGTAGAGCCAGTCTTGCTCTTGAAACGGACGCGTGCCTTGCACGATCTGGCCATGGACACCAGGATGGTGGGAACGCAACGTCCGGTTCAGGTCTTGCAACAAGGCCCGCGCCTTCGGCTGTTCGTCCGGCTGGAGGGTGCTGATGTAACGCTCGCTTTGCAGGCGCGCCAGCGTTTCGGCCGCGGGTGTCGGATCTTCCATCGCCACTCTTTTGTAAGGGATTTCACGGAGGCGTCAATCTTCTTCAACTAACCCCGCCAACATCTTTCCTGGTGCCAATGGCTGTCCCTCCCCGCTTTGGAGCCGAGAGGTGACGCGGAGGCAAACGCAGCCGCACCACCTAACCATTTGACCCTAAAGCTCTCCGGAACTAACCGAGGTTTGACCATCGCCGGCGAGGGTCCTGGTCCGGATTCGATCACTCCCTCAAGACACCCCGTCAGACGGTGGAATGAACCCATCGGTTGCAGGCCAGGGACCACGAGGACGCGCCACGCGGCCGGCTGTGCTAACGTTTTCGGCTCAGGCAGCCCCGCATGTCACCGATGCAGATTTCGCCAAGTGAGTTCGAACGCCTGTCACTGCGCGTGCACGCGTTCCTGCGCGGCGTGCCGCTGCACGACGCCTGGGCCGTCGATCTTCCGAGGCCGCGCACCGGCATCACGCTCGACGCGTTCCTGCGACGGACGAATGGGCGGCTGTTCACGCCGTCGCCGGCGGTTCGCGCGCTGTTGGGCCTGCGGCTATCCATCGGACGGCTCCTCGGCTGGGAGCAGACTCCGGCCGGTGGTGACGCCGCCGTTGCCTTCGCGGACCGGCTGACGCCCGAAGACCGCGCGCGGACGCTCTCACCGGCCGGGGCGCGCGAAACCCCGGACGGCCTTTGCCGTGTCGTTTACCAGTTCGAGAACGAACGGCTCAGCGAGGTCGTTAACCGAACGGCCCATGCCGGGGCCCTGAGCGCGCTAATTGAGACCGCGGGCGGCTACCGCTTCTATTTCGCCGTCTACGTACGGCACGTCGGCCGACTCACGCCGGTTTACTTGGCGCTCATCGACCCGTTTCGCAAATGGGTCGTCTACCCGTCGCTTCTGCGCAGCGTGCGCGCCAACTGGGAACGAGCCTTCAGCAGCCCCTAGGGACGCGCCTCCTGACCCAAGAGGCTGCGCGGCTGTAGAAGAAGCCGCGCAACCCAGCCCTTGGTCCCCTGGAAATGGCTGTGGCGGCTCTGCCGTTCCTTAAAAATCTTGCGTCAATACGCCGTCGGGTTCGTCGCTGAAGTCGAGTTTTCCGACGAAGCCGTAGGTCCCTCCCACCAGGGCTTGCAACGAACCGTGTCCTCGGACCACGAACACGGTGCCGACCAGCGTTCCGGTAAAGTCGTCGAGCGACGCCTGCACGATGCCGGACGCGGTGCTGCCATCGGTCGCGACGAATCTCTCGAGGCCGCTGATTAGGCGAACGCGGTCAGCGCCGGTCAGGACGAGGTTGACCTCGTCTTTGCTGATGCGGGCGTCGGTCGACGAGCTGCTGGTGCCGACGTAGGTCGGTTGGTTACCGGGTGCGGTGGCGCTTAGGGACTGCACCGGGGTGGTGAACGTTCCCGAAAGGATCCGGGTCGGGGTTTGGGCTTTGGCCGAGAGGACGCCAAACGCCGCGGCCACGACCAAGCCGGCCCGCAGCACGCGGGGCGTGAGGGTTTTCATCATCGATGGGTTCTATTCCGGTCAGGATGTCTGGTTTGGACTTGGGAAGGGGGACGACGCTCGGCGCACGCGGAGGTCGCTTCGGGGGCTGACCGCCCGCGCCTCGCCACACCTCCACCACTAGGGTAACGCGCCGCGCATGGCTTCCCGTTTGTTGCGGTCTTTGTTCCGGATGTTGCGCCAGACCCACCCCGAAAGGGTGCAGGCGTCAGTCGCCACCCATTCACCCCGACCGGCGAAACGAGTCGGGCGTCGTGCCCGTGAGTTTTAGAAACGTGGTGTGGAAGTGACTCTGGCTGGCGAAGCCGACCTCGTAGGCGATCTGCGCCAGCGTCATCTCCGAGGAACTCAGGAGGTGCTTGGCTTGCTCCACCCGGCACGCCAACACGTATTGGTAGGGCGTGACGCCGCACGCCGTCTTGAAGCGGCGCACGAAATGGTGACGGCTGGTCCCCGCGATTCGGGCAAGCTCGGCTAGGGTGATCTTGCCGGAAAGGTGTTCGCGGATGTGCCGAAGCACCCGGCGCAGGCTGTCCGAAGCGATGCCCGACCAGGGCCCTGGACGTTGCGCCTCGACCATTTTCGCCGGTGCCGGCGGTTTGGGCGGGGTGCCGAACCGGGTGCTCGCTTGGAACGCCGCCCGGATCACCCGAAGCAACTCCGAGCTTTGCTGGTTTTTGCTGACCGCAGCTTGGACGTTCAGCCGAAAACGGTCGCCCGGATCCAGATCATCTTCGTACGCCGTCAAGACCACGATGCAAGCCGACGCGGATTGCTGACGAATCGCTTCGATCGCTTCAACCCCGCTCATGCCGGGCAGACGAAGGTCCATCAAGGTCACGTCCGGACGTTGCTCGAAGAACGTGCGGATGGCTTGCTGGCCGGTGGCCGCTTCTCCGACCACTTCCATGTCGGGCTGTTGCCGGATGAGTTGCACAAACCCCATCCGGACAAGGAAATGATCGTCGACCACAAGGATGCGGGTGGGATGAGCCGTCTCCATGGCGGGTAAAAGGGAGTTTTAAAGACGAAACGCTCCAGACGCCTTGAAGGACGAGGTCAAATGAACGCATCCTGGCGTCACGCGACGGACGCCGCCGACCACCGAAGGCGGGCGCAGGGGCGAGGGCCGGCAGGGGCAGACCAGGCGGAGGTGTGTCGCGTTTTGAGCAAAGGCGATGGCGTTTGGGATAGGCGTCGTTTTCGCGCAAGCCGCCCACCACACCTTTCAGAACGTTGCGCGTTTGTTTTCGGATGTAGCCAAGGGAGGCGCCGCGCGGATCCAAAACCGGCACCAGATCGCTTTAGCGCAGGCGTGACCCGTCGGGTCGCGGGGTTAAGCCCTCTCGGCTAAACAAAGGGAGATCCGGACGTATGGGCAGCGTGAACTCCACGCTGGTGCCGAGTCCGGGTGAACTCTCCACGCGCAGGACGCCGCCAAGCCGCTCGCCCCCGTGCGCGCAACCCAAGCAGGCCGAAGCTGGCGCCTCCGGCCGCTTGCGCATCCGGCAGAAAACCCCGCCCGTTGTCCCTGACCTCGAAGACGACCCCCACCGGCGTGCCGGGCGGGCTTGGCAGGGTCAGGCGCACCAACACGGTCCGGGCTTGCGCGTGACGCAGGCTGTTCAGGAACGCTTCCTGCACCATGCGTTGAAGTTCGCGGCGAAGGGACGGCCTAAGCAGGTCGAACTGAGGACTGATGTGCAAGATCAGGTTCGGCCGGTCCGGCGGCGCTTGCTCATTGAGCAGGCCGCGCAGTCCTTCCCGCAGGGTGCGCGCGTCCGGCCCGGTGCGCTGCTCGTCGGACACCGTCCGGCCGATCTCCCGTAAGCTCTCCTGCAGGATGCGCACCACCAACCCGAGGTGATCGCGCCAACCACCTGGCAACGCCGCGACCTGAGACTCCGCCGCCATGGCAAGCTCAAGTTGACGGGAGGCCGCAATCAGGTTTTGGGAAAGATAGTCGTGGAAGTCCCGCGATGCCCAGTCGCGCTCGCCCAGGTCGCGCAGGTGCCGTGCGCGTTGACGCCGAAGCGAAACTCGGTGCCATCCATAAACGCCCAAGAGGGACGTTAGCCAAATGGCGGCAAAAAATCCTCTGGTCCGATAAAAGCGCGTGCGGCGGCCCGACGTCGGCCCTGCCTTCTCGACGGCCGTAACCACGGCCGCGGCATCCGCCTGTCGCGGAAACGCCGCAGCTTGGCCGGCGAGCGTTGACCCACCCTGACGGGTCCAGGTGGTCGCTGGGCGGATGGATTTAGAAATTTGGCGTAAAGGCGCGCGATCGCCCTCGAGGCGTGGCCCGCACCCCCCGCACGTAAGCGCCCAGCAGAGGCCGGCGCTACCCGCAACCCGCAGTCCCCAATGGGTTGCCAGCCGTGACAAAGCGGGGCCGAGGCGTTTGGACGCGCGCATGGGCGGCCGCAAGCATAACAGAACACCTAGACGTTGGCCCTAATTCAATCGGGTAATGAAAAATGAGCCGTCTGGTCAGGCCCACAGACGGATTTGTAAAGGTTTCATCCACAAACCCACGTTTCACAATATTGCGCACCATCCCGCAGGCCCGCATCCGCGCGACCGGGCGTCCGCCCAACCGAAAAGTTTTTGTGGAAGACAGAGAGCCTGAGGCCGTTCCCACAGATCCGCTCCGTCCTACGCGCGCGGCTGGCGTCGCGAGGTTACGCGGCTCGGGACGGGGGGTTCTGCGCCCGCAACGGCGCGGAGGGTGCGTGGTGATCGTCGGTGCATGGGAGTGAGGGTGAGGCGAGGATGCGCGGGCGACCCAGGCCTTCAACGGGTGCGCTCACCGACGTGGCGGCTGCCGAAAGGGATGCCGGAGTCCGTAATCCCACTCCGCGTCGCGGTTCGTTGGCCCGCGCCGCGCGCGGTGGTGGCGTGGGTGGCGAAGCCGCGTCCGCCCGCGGTCTCTACCGAGCCAACCTCCGTCTCCAGGGTGCGCCGTCAAATGGTGCGAGGCGCCCATGCCGACAGGTGGGCAACTGTGTACCCTGCCAGAGCGGTGCCAGGCTCACGATTTAGCGCTGCCCGTCGCCGGTGGGCGATGGCTTCCGGAGCGGGAGACGGAACTTGGCCGGTCTGAGCGCTTGCGCTAACGCGGCCTCTCATCGAGCTAACGCCCGTCAGAAGGCGGGCGATCGGCCACTCCGCCCAGGGACCTAACGAATGCGTTGCCAAGGCATCGAGGCGAGGTGTATACGCTTGCGGCGTGCCCCCCGTCGTCGCCGTTGACCAGCGTTCGTCGTGCCTCTGGGCGGGTCCAAAGCGGGGTCGACCTCCGGCTGGCGCGATGGTGAGTGGGCGGCCAACCCGCCGTGCTTCGTTACCAATCACTTGTCTCTGGTGGTTGGGAGCATGGTTCGGCTGGGCGTGGGCGGCGCTCGCCTTAGATCCGGCGGCGGCACCGGACGCATACCTGAAGCGGACTTGGCAGCGGCGGGAAGGGCTCCCGAATGACCAAGTCTGGGCCATGCTGCAGGCCCGGGACGGCTGCCTTTGGGTCGGCACCGGCGATGGGTTGGCGCGCTTCAACGGGGCGGACTTCTCGGTTTTCCGAACGGAAAACACGCCCGCGTTGCCGTCCGACAATGTGGGCCCGCTCGCGGAAGACCTCGCCGGCAATCTCTACATCGGCACGACCCTCGGGCTCACGCGACGCAATCCGCGGGGCGAGTTCACGGCGGTGCCGCCGGAAGCCGGCTTGGCCAAAGGCTCGATCACCGCGTTGGCGGTCGATTCAGCGGACGCAGTCTGGGCGGGAACTTCCCGGGGTTGCTTCCGCTCCCTCGACCACGGAACCAGCTTTCAGCCGATCGTCACCGGAAAGGTGATCGTTCGAAACTTCTACCAAGACCGCGACGGCTCGATGTGGGTTGCTGCCGAACAGGGCCTTTATCAGACCGTCAACGGCTCCGTCGTGCGCCGATACACGACCGACGACGGACTCGCCTCCGACTCCGTTCGCGGGGTTTTGCGCGACGATCGCGGCCGGCTTTGGGCGGCAACCATCCTCGGACTCGACGTGTTCGGCGACGACGGCCGGGCGCGCAACGCCGGCCCGTTCAAAGGTGAAACCATCACCCTGATGTACCAAGATCAGCCAAGCTGCCTCTGGTTGGCCTCGACAAAACGGGGTTTGGTCCGGTTCGTCCCGGACAGCGAGAGCGCCGTCACCATCTTGGGTGTGGAGAGCCTGGGTTCGATCGTGGTTTCGCAGTGCGCCGGGCCGGACGGCTCACGCTGGTTGGGCACCAGCGCCGATGGGTTGCTCCAACTCAGGAATGCCCGCGTCCGGATGATTCAAGATTTTGGCGGCCCAAGAAACGACTCGGTCACGTCGCTCGACCGGATGCCCGACGGGAGCATTTGCGTCGGCACGGCATACGGCCTCTTTATCGAGCGCCCGGGCACGGCCAGGTGGCAGGTGGCGTTGCCTGGGCAATACATCCACGGCGTTGTGGCGGAGCCGGACGGGCGGTGGCTGGCGGCAACGATCGTGGGGGTGGCTGTCGTGGAGGGTCCAGTCGCCGTGCCCCCGCCGGGTTTGGAGATGGTGCGCGAAGAGGTGACCAATCTCTGGCAGGACCGCGCCGGGCGGCTCTGGGTCGGCACGGTCCATGGGCTTTATCTCAAAGTCGGCGACCACGACACCGCACGCGTCAGCCTCCCCGGTGCCGAAAGCCTGCCCGGAATCCACGCCATTTACGAGGACCGAGCCGGCGACCTCTGGTTCGGCGTGCGCGGCGGGGTCGCGCGCTTGCGGCAGGGCGACCCGGCACAGGGCCAGTTCTACGGCCGGACGGAAGGCCTGGTAGCCGCGGCGGTGGACGCCATTGCCGAAGACGATGACGACGGCAGCCTCTGGTTTGGCTGCCTCAGCGAAGGGGTGAGCCGCCTGCACGACGGCCGTTTCACCTCCTGCGGCAAGAAGCAGGGATTGCCAGGCACGGTCATCAGCCAGATTGTGGACGACGGCCGCGGCCGGTTCTGGATGGGGTCGCTGGACGGCATCTTCGCCGTGGCTAAAACCGACCTGCGCCGCGTCACGGACTCCGGTTCGGGTCCCCTGCCCTGTGAGGTGTTCGGAACCGCCGAAGGCATGGCGACGGAGGCGTGCTATGGCGCCACGCCGCACGGCGGTTTCCGCGCCGCGGACGGGACCGTCTGGTTTGGCACCCACAAAGGTGTGGCCGTGGTAGATGCCAACGTTCCCCGACCGACCGTTGCGCCGCCGCCGGTCCGGATCGACAAGGCGCTGGCGGATGGCGCGCCGCTAGCCTCCCCGCTCTCACCCGTCACCCGGCGGACAGAGTTTAGTTACGCAGGCTTGGAGTACTTCCACCCGGAGCGGGTCCGCTACCGTTACCGGCTACTGCCGTTTGACCGCGGTTGGGTCGAGGCCGGTTCGCGGCGCACGGCCGAATACACGCACCTCAGCCCGGGGCAGTACCGCTTCGAGGTGACCGCGGCTGGGCCTGACGGCAATTGGAACGCCCAGCCAGCCACCGTCGCGTTCACGCTGCGCCCGCACTGGTACCAGACTTGGTGGTTTGCTCCCCTGGCCGCGGCGTTCGTGGCCGGGGTGTTGTGGATCGCCCACCAGCTGCGGGTGCGCGCCCTCGCGGCGGAACACCGCGCCCGGCTGCACGAGCGCGAACGGCTGGCGCACGACGTGCATGACGATTTCGTGCAGGCGCTCATTGCGACGACGCAGCAGGTCGAGGCGGCGCGGGGGCTGCTTGGTCCCGCCCTACCGACGGCCGAGGCCGCGAGCGCCCACCTCCGTTTGGCCGAAGGCATCTTGCGGCGAACGATCCATGAAGTGCGCGACACCTTGGCCGGCATCCATGGTTCCGCCCCGTCGCGCCGGGAGTTGGTCGCCCATTGCTTTCAACTGGTCAAAGAACACGCCCCTACCTCTGAAGGCTTGCTGACGACGAGCGTCGACCCGGGCTTCGACGTGCTCCCGGGCGCCGTCCGTTTCCAACTGCTGCGCATCTGCCAGGAAGCGGTCCTCAACGCGCTGCGTCACGCGCGCCCGAGCCGCATTTCCCTTGACGTGCAGCCGGCCCGCGAAGGCTCGGCACCGCGGTGGCAGTGCCGGGTGCAGGACGACGGCCGAGGGTTCAACCCGGACGGAGACGGGATGGAGGGAGGGACGCGAAGCTTCGGTTTGCGCGGGATGCGCGAGCGCGCCGAAAAGCTTGGGGGGAGCTTGGAGGTCCGGAGCCGGCCGGGTCTCGGGACCGAAGTGACGTGCACGGTGCCCGTGCCGAAGCGGCGCCGGAGGCGCTCCGCAGTCGCCGCCGAAGTGCCAGGCCGCTGACCGAGGCTCACCCGTGCCGCCCCTGCGCGGGACGCCGGCGCCGAGGGCAAGCCAACGATCGCCACGGTTTTTGCTTGCCCCGGCGTTGACCGGCATCTTCCTGTTGAAGCTCATCCTCGGCTTCAAAGTTTTTGATCTGGTTTACATCTTGACTGCCGGAGGACCAGGGTACGACACCAGCGTCGCCAGTTACCGCATTTGGCGGACGTTGTTCCAGGAGTACAACGTCGGCCTTGCCGCGGCGGAGACGGTGCTCTTGGCCGTGCTGGTGACGGGGGGCCACGCTGCCGGTGACCATCTGGCACCGCCGGGCGACGGAGGCCACGGCCCTGTGAACGGACCTTCGCGAGCGCCCGGTTGGCGCGGTACTGGTTCTGAGCCGGGGCACGGGCGATCGCGGGTGCAGCGTCCGCCGTTGGCCGGATCTTATCGGCTGCCGCTGAGGCACCGCCTGCCCGGCTTGGCGGCGGCGTTGGGCGCATGGTCCGTCAGGGTGGTTTTTGGCATCTTTTTGCTTTTGCCGATCGCTTACTTGGTTGTCCTGAGCTTCAAAACGCCCGACCAGCGCTGGCTCATCCGCGGGCTGGCGACAGGTGCAAACCAGTGATCCGATGAGCAGCATCCCCGCCTTGGAAATCATCGACGTGACGAAGCGGTTTGGGCCGCACCAAGCGTTGCGTTCCGTGAACCTCGACGTCGCCGAAGGCGAGTTCATGGTGCTCGTGGGGCCGTCCGGCTGCGGGAAAACCACACTTTTACGAATGGTTGCAGGTTTAGAGCAGGTAAGCGATGGGATCATCGCCATCCGGGGTAAACCGGTGAACCACGAGCCGCCCCAACGCCGTAACCTCGCCATGGTGTTCCAGAACTACGCGCTTTATCCGCACCTGACCGTACAGGACAACCTGGAGTTCGGTTTGCGCTTGGCCCGCCTGCACCGGGCCGAACGCAAGCGACGGGTGGCCGAGGCGGCGACCATGCTGCAGCTGACTGGGTACCTCGGCCGGAAGCCGCGGCAGCTTTCCGGTGGCTAACGCCAACGGGTCGCGATCGGCCGAGCGATCGTGAGGGACCCAAAAGTCTTTTTGTTCGACGAACCGTTGTCCAACCTCGATGCCAGCCTCCGTGCGTCCATGCGGACGGAGCTCAAGTCGCTACACCAGAAGCTCCGGCGAACCATGGTCTACGTCACCCACGACCAAGTCGAAGCATTGACTTTGGCGGACCGCATCGCGGTGATGCGCGACGGTCAGATCGAGCAAGTGGGCACGCCCAAGGAGATTTACGAACAACCCAAAACTCAGTTCGTGGCGACGTTCGTCGGTTCTCCTGCCATCAACTTGCTCCCTGGGTCTGTTCAAGAGGACGGAGATGGCGCGCGCCAATTTCGGACGACCGAGGGCCCCGCTTTCCGTCTTCCCCAAGGCGCTTGGGCCCTCGAGAACGGCCGCGAGGCGACGTTGGCGGTGCGCCCGGAGGAGTGGGAGGTGTGGGTTGGCGACACGGGGCCTGGGGCGCCCGCAATGATCATCCACGTGGAACCGCTCGGCGCGCAAACCCTCTTGGTCGCGGGCGCGCCGGGAGCCGACGGCGTATCTCTGCAGATCCTCGTCCCGGGAAGACCGGCCATGGAGCCCGGCACTCGGATCCGGTTGCGGATCGGATCCGGCAAACCGC
>CAXUNV010000140.1:0-10154 GCA_964252355.1 uncultured Chthoniobacterales bacterium
CCTTTATAAGCGGAGGCAGCTAACCTCTGCCGGCCGGGTTTTCGCCCCACCGGGGTCTCTCTCGGGAACCGTGGTCTTTGCCATTTGTGATCTGTGAGCTTTCATGCGCGCAACGCCCGATCACCGGCCCTCCCAGGTTTCCTTCGTTTCCTTCTGTTCAATCCTCTTCCCCTTGGTATCCTTCTGTTCAAAGTTTTTCTGGCAACGTCGCGCCGGGTCGCCACGTCCCCTTCACCAGCACCTCTTTGGGACAAGCGCTCAGGCCCGTGACGTTCGCGTTCAACTTTTCCACCACCAGCTCCAGGGCGGCTGCGCCGACCGCGGCGAGGTTGCCATCGATCCCGGCGGTTGCGCCCATTTCGTCGGACGTCCGGTAAAGGTAAGCCAACCCCACGTCTTCCGGCACCCGTTGACCTTGCCGCGCGAGGTAACGCCGCACCGGCACCTTGTAGACGAGCAGCGAGTCCGGCCGATTCTCCTGCCACCACGCCTCAAAGGCGTCGGCGCCGTCGGCTTCCCCGGGCAGGAACGGTTCGATCCGGTCGATCTTGGGAAGTTGCCGTTGCCAGTCGAGGAATGCGCCCGACCAAAGGTTGTTGGAAATCCCATTATTAAGCTCCGGCACGACCAACCCCGGTCGATGGTACCCAAGGCGCGCCATCTCCGTTAGGGCAAGCCGGACGTTGTAAAAACCGTGAAAATTGGCGCGGTCCACGCCCGCGGATCGGAAGTAGGCGCTCAGACCAGCCACGGCGAATCGGCCATCGCAAAACGGCGCGTGGCCACCTTCGCGCCGCGCGAAACCGAGCAACACCCCTTGGATGCCGCGCGCCTGCAGCGTATCGGCAAGCCGTTGCGCGTCGCCGCCGTACCCCGCCAAGGCGAACACCTCGACGCGGAACCCCAAAGCGCCGGCACGCGCCGCAATCCCCTCCCATTCCCAACGGCAGACCTCTTTGGTTCGCCACGATGCGCCGTCGCCGTAATCGGTCACCAGCGCGACGGTGTCGGTCTCGTCGCGGCCGGGCCGGCGCCGGTTAGCCATCAAGGCGCTCACCAGCGGGTTGGGCCGGTAACCGAGCCGGTCCGCCATTTCCCGCGCGCGCCGGCGGGTTTCGTCGCCGATGCGCGGATCGCCCCGCAAGGCCCGGGAGACGGTGGACGGGGCGACGCCGAGGCTTTGCGCCACTTCGGTCATGCGGACTGTCTGCTTTTGGCTCACGGGATCGGTTTGGGACAGCGCATGGACGGCTTCCGTTCCCGAAAACCGGTCGCGGGGAACCGATCACCGGGGACTGCCCTCAGGCTGGGGCAGGTGGCGTGCCAGCCTGCGCAACGATGTGCGCAACAAAGGTTGTCCCGTGGCACCTCGGCGGATCGCGAGGTGCTCACTGCCCGGCTGGACCGCATGGACCCGTCCGGGCCCGTCCGGCCGCCAGCCCAGCCACACGACTCCACCTATGCCTACCGTTGCCAAAGAGATGAACCAGAAGGGTGATTTCCTCGTCGACTACGAGGAGAAGGTCTTCCCCGACGTGAAAGCCGACCCGGGCGAAAAGGCCCTGGTCACCTTTCACACCGTCGCCTTCGAAGGGTCCATCGCCATCGTCAACACCCTCACCGCCACGCGCCTGCAGCGGAAGGGTTACGAAACTTCCATCCTCCTCTACGGCCCAGGCGTGACCATGGGATTCCAACGCGGTTTTCCGACGTTGGGAGATGAGGCATTTCCCGGGCACCTGTTCGTCAATCAACGCCTAGAAAAGTTCATGGAGGAAGGTGGCAAGGTCTACGGCTGCCGGTTCTCCACCCAAGCGTTGTACGGCCAGACCGAAAAGGCCTTCATCCCCGGTATCCGCCCGATCGCGCCGCAGGACGTGCTCGACATCATCCTGCTGCACAAAAAAGAAGGTGCGGTCATCATCGATTCCTGGACGGTTTGATCGTTTTCCCATGAGGCCTCTGAAAGCCGCGGCTTTCCAAATTGCGCCCGACCTCGCGGGCGGCGCCGGCACGGTCGACCGGGTCTGCGCGGCCGTGGAGCGGGCGGCGCAGCAAGGGGTGGAGCTCGGCGTCTTTCCCGAAACCTTCATCCCGTACTACCCGTATTTTTCATTCGTCCTGCCGCCGGTGTTCGCCGGCAAAGAGCACCTGCGGCTGTACGAGCACGCGGTCGAGGTGCCGGGGCCGGTTACGCAGCGCTTGGCCGAAGCCGCCGCGCGTCACCGGATGGTGCTCGTGGTTGGGGTGAACGAACGCGACGGCGGCACCCTCTACAACACCCAACTCGTCTTCGACGCGGACGGCACCCTGCTCCTGAAACGGCGCAAGATCACCCCCAGTTACCACGAACGGATGATCTGGGGTCAAGGCGATGGCGCCGGGTTCACCGTCGTGAACAGCCGCGTGGGCCGGATCGGGGCGTTGGCCTGTTGGGAACATTACAATCCCCTGGCGCGTTTTGCCCTGATGGAAGGGCGCGAAGAACTTCATTGCGCGCAGTTCCCGGGGTCGATGGTGGGACAACTCTTCAGCGACCAAATCGCGGTCACCATCCGGCACCACGCCCTGGAGTCTGGTTGTTTCGTGATCAACGCCACCGGCTGGCTGACGGATGAACAGGTCGCCTCGGTCACGCCCGACGAAAAGGGCCGGCGCGCGCTGCGCGGCGGCTGTTACACCGCCATCATTTCGCCCGAAGGTGTGCCGTTGGGCGAACCGCTGACCGAAGGCGAGGGGATGGTGGTGGCCGACTTGGATCCCGCCCTCATCACCAAACGCAAGCGAATGCTCGATTCGGTCGGGCACTACGCCCGGCCCGACATTTTCTCCCTCACCATCGACCGCGAAAGCCGGGCGCACGTCCGCCCAAAAACTCCGGTTGCGCCACTGTCGGCGCAACCCGCCGCGGCAAACGGCGATCATGACCACCCATCCCGACTTCCAAACGGCGCTCTTGTCGAAGAAGCAGTTCCTGCTGTCTGACCTGCAGACGCACGGGCTCCGGCTGGGCGGCCATGCCGTCACTGGTGCGCCGAGCCGGGTCGGCGGCGCGGGACCCACCGACCACAAGGCCGTGACCATCCTCGGCACGACCGTGATGGTACCGGTGCACACCCGGGGCGCCGCGCGCTCACCTTACGTCGCCGCGCCGCCGGACGGCCGGGGTGTTTCCCTCCTGCGCCGGGATGGTGCGGAGGTCTGCGAGATCCGGTTTCCGCCGGCCCCGAGATTCTATGGGCTGACGACCGCCGACGGCGTCCCGTACTGGAAACTGGCGCAACTCCACTCCCGTGACGTCCTCGCCACGACGGTGCTGCAGACCTGCGTGCGTTACGGGCACGCCGCGACCAAGTGCCAGTTCTGCGCCATCGGCGAATCGCTCAAGGCGGATCGCACGATCCCACGCAAGACCCCCGCCCAATTGGCCGAGGTGGCGGAGGCGGCCCAACGGCTCGACGGTGTTCGCCACGTGGTCATGACCACGGGCACGCCACCCACCGACGACCGGGGCGCCGCGGTCTTGGCCGAGGCGGCCGCCGCCGTTAAGGACCGGACGGGGTTGCCGATCCAGGCGCAGTGCGAGCCGCCGGCCGACTTCGGTTGGTTCGGGCGATTGCGCGACGCCGGGGTCGATGCGCTCGGGATGCACCTTGAGGCTTGGGACGAAACGGTCCGCCGCCGGATCATGCCCGGCAAAGCCGAGGTGCCGGTCGCCTTTTACCTGGAAGCTTACGCCGCGGCGGTGGCGACCTTTGGCCGAGGGCAGGTGAGCACCTACCTGTTGGCCGGGTTGGGCGACACCGCGTCGGGTTTGCTGGAGGCCTCGCGCCGGCTGATTGCGCTCGGCGTTTACCCGTTCGTCGTGCCGTTTGTGCCCGTAGGCGGTACCCCGTTAGAAAACCACGCGCCGCCGAGCGCCGAATTCATGCGCGCGGTGCTCGGCCCGTTGGGTGCCCTGTTGCGGGAAGCGGGGATGACCTCTGTCACCGTCAAGGCGGGCTGCGCCAAGTGCGCGGCCTGTTCCAGCCTCTCCACCTTTGAGGAAGAGAAAGACGGCCGCGACCGCGGTCGTGCCGAGGAAGCGCTCTTCCTATCGCCCGCGACCGCCGGCTGCCCGTGACCCGCACCGCCACCACGGAACGTCCGTCCATCCCAACATGCCTGAAGTCCGGTTTACCGTAAAAATGCCCGACGGGGTCACGCACGAGTGCTACTCGCCTTCCACCGCCGTGCTCCGGCATTTCGCGACCGGCGAACGCATGACGGTCGCGGAGTTCGTGTCGCGCAGCCGACGAGCGTTTGCGGAGGCGTCCGAACGCGTGCGGCTACGGTACGGTTACGCTTGCCCGTCGGCCGCCCTGCAACTCGCGCAGATCGAGGATTGGACGCGTGGCGAAGCGCCGGGCGGCCCGGTCGAGATCGTGTCCATCTGAGGAGCCCTGCCATGAGTCTTACGCTGATCAAACCCGCGGTGCCTGCCGCGGTAGACGCCACGCCTCGCCCGGAACACATTCCCGTCCTCATCGTGGGAGGCGGCCAAGCCGGACTTTCCATGAGTTACCTCCTGAGGGCGCGCGGCGTTCATCACGTCGTCCTGGAGCGGCACCGCATCGGTGAAGCGTGGCGATCCCATCGTTGGGACAGCTTTTGCCTGGTCACACCCAACTGGCAATGCCGCCTGCCCGGCTTCGCTTACGGGAAGGAATTTGCCGGAGAGGACCCGCACGGCTTCATGATTAAGAACGAGATCGTGCGCTACTTGGAAGCGTACGCACGGTCGTTCAGCCCGCCGGTGCGGGAGGGTGTCGAAGTCCTCGGCTTAACGCGGTCGTCCGCGTCGGGTCCGTTCGGATTAACCACCAGCGCCGGACCGTTCACCGCGGACGCCGTGGTCGTCGCCACGGGCGGGTACCACCTCCCAAGGATTCCCCGCATGGCCGAGCGCTTGCCGTCGGACGTTGTCCAGATGCATTCGTGTCAGTACCGCAACCCGGAAAGCCTGCCGCCCGGGGAAGTCTTGGTCGTGGGCACGGGCCAGTCCGGCTGCCAGATCGCCGAAGACCTGCACTTGGCCGGACGCCGGGTGCACCTTTGCGTCGGGGGCGCCCCGCGCACGGCGCGATGGTACCGGGGCAGGGACGTCGTCGCTTGGCTCGACGAGATTGGCTATTACGACCTGCCCGTCGACGAACACCCGTTGGGGGATAAGGTTCGAGCAAAAGCGAACCACTACGTCACGGGGCGCGACGGCGGCCACGACATCGACCTGCGCAAGTTCGCGACCGAGGGAATGCGGCTCTACGGCCGTTTGCGCGAGGTGGCTGGCGGCCGCCTCCTTTTCCGGGACGACTTGCGCGCAAACCTCGACGCGGCCGACCGGACGTCGGAAAACATCAAGGACACCATCGACAAGCACATCGCGGAGCGCGGGATCGAGGTGCCCGCCGAGGAGCGTTACCGGCCGGTCTGGGAACCCGGGGCGCCCACCTTGGATTTGGGCCTGCGGGAGGCCGGCATTACGACGGTGGTCTGGTGCTTGGGTTTTACTAGCGACTACCGCTGGATCGAGTTGCCGTTGTTCGACGGCAAGGGTTATCCGGCTCACCGCCGCGGCGTGACGGCCGTCGAAGGCGTCTACTTCCTCGGCTTGCCTTGGCAACACACTTGGGGGTCGGGCCGTTTTTCCGGCGTGGCCCGCGACGCCGGGTACTTAACCGAACGGATCGTCGCCCAGGCGGTGCTGGGTGCGCACGACTAATTGGCAGGTCGCAAAACGGAATGTAGACGCGGGGCCGCGCGGGCCGAAGGCCAAATGACAAAGTCCAAAACCGAAAGAATGCGGAAACGCCAGCCCACGGCTTCCCGCAATCTTTGCCCCGGAGGAACCCGGACCCGCTCCACCGGCCTTCCGCCCCGGAGGGGCTCGGGAACCCTAGCCCAGGGCTCGCCCGGGGGGGGGGCGTTACAAAGAAAACCAGCCCGGAAGGGGCGGCAGCGAAGCTGGAGAGACGGGAAAGGACTTATTTCGGCGCGGCCAACAACGCCTGCAAATTAAGTGTTACTTGCTGGTTTCCCGGCTCGACTCGAATCGTCAATGGAACGGTCTCGCCCGGTTTGGGGTGCTGCTTTAGCCCCATGACCATGAGGTGATTGCCGCCCGGTTGCAGCACCAAAGTGCCGCCGGCCGGGATCTCCAGCGCCGGGGCATCCTCCATCCCGGCCATGGCGTGACCGCCCTTGGCGGTCTGGGCGGTGACCATCGGATGGACCATCGAGGCGATCGGCGTCTCGCCGCCCACCAAACGCAACGCCGTTTTCCCGGTGTTGGTCAGCCGCATGAAAATCGCGGTGTCCGAAGTCCCGGGTGGGACCGCTTGCATCCACGCACGCTCCACCTTCAACGACGGTTCACCAGCGCGAACCGAAAGGACGGTGCCAAAGACGAACGCGGCGAGCGCCAAAATGAGGCGAGGGGAATGGGCCATGGTCGCGACCATGGGTCGACCATCCGCCGGGGTCAAATGCACGGCAGAGACACCATGCCGCCATGACATCCGTCCCAGTTCCCCGTCTTTCCTTCGTTACCTCCGTCATCTTCTGTTCCAACCTGCTTGGCGGCGTCTCGCAGGCGGCATCTCGCATGACTCGCTTTGCCCTACCACTCGGAACGCGGAACTCACCCCTCGAACACGATCGCTACCTTGCCGCTCTGACCCTCGTCGAACACCCGGTACGCCTCCCCGGCTTCCTCCAAGGAAAAACGGTGAGTGACGGTCCGGTCCGGGTGCAGGTCCCAGCGCGAGAGCCGCTCGGCCAGTTCCGCCATGTGACCCAGGCTGGTCACCCAAGAGCCGAACAACGTGATCTGCGGATGAATCAGCAGCGGCGACACGTCGAAATGGACGTCGTTGCCTTCGCCGACGAACGCGCACCGGCCCCATTGCCGGGTACCCTGCAACGCTAGCAGACGGGCCGGGGCCGCCCCGGAACAATCGATGCTCGCCTCGCAACCTTTGCCCGCGGTGAGTTCGTGGACCTGCGCCAAGGTGTCTGGGCCGCTCGCCAAGGCGTGGTCAACCAACCCGAGTTGCACCGCCAAATCCCGGCGTCCCGCGCTGATGTCGGCCCCGATGATCGGCCCCGCGCCCAGCGCTTTCCCCAACATCGCCGCCGCCAACCCGACCGGACCCAACCCCGTGACGAGCAGTTTGTCCCGGCCGTTCACCCGTATCCGGGTCAAGGCTTCCCATGCCGTGCCGAAACCGCACGCGATCAGGGCGCCGTCGACGTAGGAAAGATTGTCGGGCAGGTGCACGCACGTGTTTTCCTCCGCCAGGATGAACGGGGCGTGCCCACCGTTTCGCTGCCACCCGTGCGCGGCGCGGGCCTCGTTGTGACAGGAAATCATGTAGCCGGCCTTGCAGTCGTCGCACACGCCGCAGCCGCTGATGTGATAAAGGATCGCGCGGTCTGCCACCTTGATCTCTTTGCAACCCGGACCGACCTCCACGATTTGTCCGCTCGGCTCGTGCCCGCCGATCGTGCCGGGTCGGTAACCTTCCGGACCCTTGCCCAGGTGCGCCCGGTAAATGGCCCGGGTGTCGCTGCCGCAAATGGAGCTTGCCTTGGTTTGGATCAGGACTTGGCCGTGACCCGGCGTCGGCACCGGAAATTCGCGAAACTCGACCGTGCGGTTGCCGGGCAGGATCGCGCCGGTCATCGAGGAAGGGTGGGAGGGGGCCATGCTGCAAGATTGCGCAAGATTTTCAAGCTTGCGGCAAGATTGCCAAAATTTGCAGACAGCCAACGGGAACCCGGGAGAGCCGATCTTGCGCAATCACGCGCGATCTTGCGCAATCAATCTCTCCCGCAGCCCGCCGTAGCGCCGGCGCGCGTCGCCGTTGCGCACGGCCAAGCCGAGCGCGCGGGCTTGACCCACCAGCACCACCAACCGTTTCCCGCGCGTGACCCCGGTGTAGAGCAGGTTGCGCTGCAAGAGCAGGTAATGGCCCGTGACCAGCGGCATCACCACGGCCGGAAATTCAGATCCTTGGCTCTTGTGGACGCTGATCGCGTAAGCCAACGCGAGTTCGTCGAGTTCGTGGAAGTCGTAAACCACTTCCCGACCGCCCTCGAAGCGGACGGTCAACTCGCCCTCGTCTGGGTCGACCACCGTTACTTGCCCGATGTCGCCGTTGAAGGTTTCGCGATGGTAATTGTTCTCCGTCTGGATCACCTTGTCCCGGGGCCGGAAGGTCGTGCCAAAACGTTCAACCGCCGCTTCTCCCGGTCGTGGCGGATTCAACGTCTCCTGCAGGCGCCGGTTCAGTTCGCGAGCCCCGAGCGGCCCGCGGTTCATCGGGCAGAGCACCTGCACGCCGCCGATCGGGTCGACTTCAAGTTTGCGCGGAACGCGCCGACCGACCAACTCGAGGACCGTTTCCTGCACCTCGGCCGCCTCGTTCCGCTCGACGAAGAAAAAATCGGCGTCCTTGCCGCCCATCTCCCGTGACGGCAGTTCGCCGGCGTTGATCCGGTGGGCGTTCACGATGATCTGGCTTTCGGCCGCTTGGCGGAACACCTCCGTCAGACGCACGACCGGTACGGCACCGCTTTTGATGATGTCGGCCAAGGCCGCGCCCGGTCCGACGCTGGGCAACTGGTCGACATCGCCGACCAACAGGAGCCGCGCCGTCGGCGGCACCGCCTGTAAAAGCCGGTGCAGGAGCGGCACGTCGATCATGGAAGCTTCGTCCGCCACCAAAAGGTCGCACTCCAACGGCTGGGAAGCGTTGCGGACAAACCCTCCGGCCGAAGGATCAAAACCGAGCAGGCGATGGATGGTCTTCGCTTCGAGCCCGGTCGTTTCGCTCAACCGCTTGGCCGCGCGCCCGGTGGGCGCGCACAAGAGCGGGCGCAACCCCTTCGCCTGCAGCACGAGCAGGATCGACTGCAGCAACGTGGTCTTGCCGACGCCGGGTCCGCCGGTGATCACCAGGACACCGCTGCCCACCGCCGTCGCCAGCGCTTCCCGCTGGCTCGGGGCGAGTTCTTTGCCGGTTTTGGCTTGCACCCACCCGACGGCTTTGTCGAGGTCGACCGTCAGCGGCGCAGGAGGCGCGGCCCCGGGGGCGCGGTCCCCGGCACCCGGGCGCGGCCGCCCGGGCGCGCAACGCCGTCGCGATCCCGATCTCCGCCTTGCGCAACGCCGGCGCGTAGATCAGCGCCTCGCCCGAGACGCGGTCGCGGTAGGCTTCGCCGTCCCGGAGCATGCCTGCCAACGCGTCAGCAACCGGTTCCGGCGGCAGTTCCAACAGCTGCGCCGCCGCTTCGATCAGCTCCGGTTCCGGCAAGGCGCAATGCCCTTCTTCCGTCGCCTGCAAGAGCGCGTGCGTCAGGCCGGCCCGGGCGCGCGCCACGGAATCTTTGGGCAACCCGAGCCGTTGCGCGAGCGCGTCGGCACTCTTGAACCCGATGCCCGGAATGTCTTTGGCCAGCCGGTAAGGGTTGGCGCGCACGGTGTCGATCGCCGCGTCTCCGTACGTCTTGTAGATCCGCACCGCGCGACTGGTGCCCACGCCGTGGGCGTGCAGGAAGACCATGATCTCCCGGACGACCTTCTGTTGCGCCCAAGCCGCCTTGATCCGACGACGCCGGCCCGGGCCGATGCCGTTGACCTCCTCCAGCCGCGCCGATTCGGTCTCGATGACCTCAAAGATCTTTTCGCCGAACTTCTCCACGAGCTTGGCGGCGTAAATCGGGCCGATCCCCTTGACCATGCCGCTCGCCAAGTATTTCTGCATCCCTTCGCGCGACGTCGGCGGACTGCATCGCAGCGTCCCTGCCTTGAACTGCAGCCCGTGGTCGCGGTCCTGCACCCAGACGCCTTCGGCCGTGAGCGCCTCGCCCGGCGTGACCCGGGCGACGCTGCCAACCACGGTGACGGGTTCGCGCCGCCCACGCACCTTGACGCGCAACACGGCAAACCCGGTCTCTTCGCTGTGAAAGGTGACCCGTTCCACGGAACCCGAAACCCGTTCTGCCGGAGCTTCACGGGTCCGGGGATGGCCAGCAGCATCCATGCAAAACGGTCACGCGCCGCGTGAACGCGAGATGACAAAGGGCGGGGAAATCATCCCACGCCTCCGTTT
>CAXUNV010000141.1:0-10073 GCA_964252355.1 uncultured Chthoniobacterales bacterium
ATCCTGGCGCTCCGGGCTGCCGTCGACGCGCTGCCGGACCCGGCTTACGGCATCTTTCGCCAACGCCTGCTCACGTTGGTCACGTCTTTCCGCATGAGCGAGGTCGAGCGTTTGCTCAACCTGGCTCGAGACCGCAGTTAAAACACCAGAAAAGTACCGCTATGAAAACCGTCATGGTTGTCGATGACGTCCCCGCAAACCTGGAGGTCCTGTTGGGTTACCTCTCCAGCGCGGGTTACCGGGTGTTGGTCGCCGAAAATGGCCGGCGTTGCTTGGAACAACTCGAACGCGAAAAGCCCGACATCATCTTGCTTGACCTAATGATGCCCGGCATCGACGGGATCCAGACCTGCCGCCGCATCAAGGCCCGGGCGGATTGGGCGGCGATCCCCATCATCGTCATCACCGCCGCCGACGCCCTCGACAAGAAGTTGGAGGCGTTTGGGGCTGGGGCGGTCGATTTCCTGGGTAAACCGATCCAGCCGGAGGAGGTTCAAGCCCGCGTGCAGACCCACCTGCGTCTGCGGGAACTGCAAGGGGAACTCGAGCGTAAAAACCAAGAGTTGCAGGAGGAGATCGAGTTGCGTCTCGACGCCGAACGCGAGTTGGAAGGTTCGCTGGCGGAAGCGTTGCTGATCGCCGACCTCGCCGGCTCGGTCCTGTTCGCGACGCGTCAAGCGCGCATTTACCTGACCACTTACCTGCCCAAGAACGAGACGGCCGTGGACGGCGTCTTGCCACCGACGATTCGGGATTGGTTGGCGCGAGGCGCCGGGCGTGAACCGTTGACGGTGACGCACCCCCAGAAAGGGACGATCCAAGTCGATTCGTTCGGGTCGTCCAATCACCGGAATACAGTGTTTCTGCGGATCGAACGTCAGAGCGGGGATCTGGGGCCTAACGCACTACTCACCCTCGGGATGACCGCGCGCGAAGCCGAGGTGCTCTACTGGATCGCCGAGGGTAAGACGAACCCGGAGATCGCCATCATTTTAGGCGCGTCGTTGAACACAGTAAAGAAGCACGCGAACAACTTGTTCGTGAAGCTGGGGGTGGAGACGCGCACGGCGGCAGCTCGGTTGGCCCTGCAGACGCTCGGCGAGGCACCGACGTAAGCTGCGCGGGAGCCGCGGTGGCCGGTGGCCGGTGGCCGGTGGCCGCCCCAAAAATGGTCCGGACGGGCGGCGGGGGGCCCTGCGCGCAGCGCGGCGGCTGCGCGGGGAACGAGACTTCGCCCGCGCGGGGACCCGTGTCCGCGCAGCCCCGGCCCGCAGCGATGCGGGCGGGGCTTCGCTGCGGCCGGCCGGGCGGCTTTCCGGGCGGAGGTCCGCGCACCGGTGCGGGCGGGGTGACGGGCGGGTCTCGCAAGACACCTCTTGCCCCACCATCCCTGGCGATGGCCGCCGGGCACCGGGAAGCGCCGCCCCGCAACGCTCCCTACCCCTTTCGGGTCATTCCGCCACCGGTCGGTCCGCACTAACCGTGACCCGTCAGCCTGCCGCGCCCTGCCCGGCGCAGGCAGGGGTGGACGCTGATGAACCCCCAAAACAAAAGACGTGTGGCGACGGCCGGTTGGCTGCGCCGGCGGTTTCTGCTGGTGTGGATGCGAGGTCCCGGCGTCCAGTTGGCCTCTGGGGCGGTCGGTGGCGGTGCGCTGGTCACCTTTTTTCAACTCTGGGCGGAGGGACGCGTCAACGCTGGCGTCCGCTTCTTCATGGCGCTGGCGGCCGTTACGGCAGTCCTTTGCGCGTTGGCCGATGCGTGGTGGTGCCTTCGCGCCGGGGGGCAGGCGCTCCTGCAGCGGACGGCCGCCGAATGCCTCCGCCGGATGGAGGCCATGGACGTGAAAAGTTCCTCTCTCGAACGTTTCTTGAAAGGAACGGTCTCACCAAAGTCCAGCGACGCACCTGCGCACCAGGGTAGGCTTCGGTCGTGGGCGGCCGTGCTGGAAGGGATCGACCGACTCTGCCGGACCGCCGAGCGCTACGGTTGCATTGGTCGCCACGTGTTCACCGCGAACGAATGGATCATTCTCCGCGCGTTGCGCCTTCTAGAATCGTTGCCGCCGGAGTTGGGCGACGACGTCGCGCTGCTGCCCATTTCCGTGATGCTCGAAGCCGTGCCGGTGTACGATCCGGAAGGTTGGGCACCGACGGACAGCTCCTTCACCGGCCCAGCGCGCCCCTGAAGTATCCCGACGCCAAGCCTGCCCAGCCTGCACTTTCGCCATTTTCCACCGCCCCAAGACGGCTTACGCTGACCGATGCGAGCGTTGCTTGGGTTTCTGCTTGGGATCATCGTCGGGGGCGTGACGGTGTTGTACCTGCCGGCGGCGCGCCGGGACGAGCTTAACCGCGACCTGCGGCGGCAGGTCGACGTCTTGCAGGATCAGGTCAAGAACTTGAGCGAACAGCTCAAATCGGTGAATCTGCCGAAGGTTGGCGGCGGGGGGAGTGCCAGCCCCACGGCTTCGCCTAGGTAAACACCGGCGGGTTCCCTGAGCCGGGAGGCGCAACCGCCGGCCCGGTGGGCTGCGACCGGTGAGTGTGTCGGGCACCTACCAGGAGATTGAGCGCAAGTTCCTCGCCTCTGGCGGGACTCCTTCGGGGGACGGCGACGTTCGCGAGATCGAGCAAGGCTACTTGGTGCTTGCTGCCGGAGACGGCACCCGCCCGGAAGTACGGTTGCGGCGTTACGACGGCACCAGGGCTTTCCTGACCGTCAAAGGCCAACGCGCCGGTCACGGGCGGCTGGAGGTCGAAATCCCGCTTGAGGCGGGGCAATTCGACGCCCTCTGGCCTTTGACCGAGGGCAGGCGGCTAACGAAACGTCGCCACCGCGTCACATTGCCTGACGGATTGGTTGCCGAGTGCGATGATTACGGGGGAGTTCTCTCCGGTTTGCGGGTGATCGAGGTGGAATTCCCCGACGCCGAGCGGGCGCGGAGTTTCCAACCACCGCCCTGGTTCGGTCGGGAAGTCAGCAGCGATCCTGCTTACGCCAACCCGGTGCTCGCGTCTCGAACACCGGCGGAGTTACCTTTCGAGCCCGAGCGGAAAGGTGCCCACCCTGGATCCGATGCCGGTCCTGCTACCACCTGACTTGGCATGAGCGCCCTACTCAAAAGACAGGAATCCCTTGAGTCCGGTTTGCAGCGCATTGCCTTGGAACGGCTCCGGGTCATCCTCGGTACGGCGGCTGCGAACGCCACCCTCGATGGCAAAGCGGTGCATGAGATGCGCAAGGCGGCAAAAGCGCTGCGAGCCTTGCTGCGCTTAACCAGAGGCGCGACCGACGACGTCGCGCGACAGGCACGTAACCGCGCGTTGCGCGACTACGCGGCCGCCTTCTCGGCCGACCGGGATGCACACGTCCTTGCGGATGCCTTTGCCAAGGCGTGTGAGGAGGCGTTGCCCGCGCACTCCCGACACCAAGCCAAGGCGCCGGCTTGGCTGACAGAAGCGCGCGTTTCACTAAACGGCGGGAAGGTACCCGTAGCCATTCCCAAGGGTGTCAAGCTTGGTGCCGCGAGCTTGCAACGCATGGTGCCGCGCGTGCTTCCGCTGACACCTGGAACGCGCCATGACCATGCGTCCGAGAAGGATGAGTGGCAGCGAGAGGTGGCGGTCGGTCTGCGTAAGACCTATCGGGCGGGCCGCAAGCTCCTGAAAGCGGTCGCGGCAAACCCGGACGTACCCGACGAAGAGTGGCACGAACTGCGGAAACGGGTCAAAGACTTGGGCTACCAGCTTGAAGTGTTGGAAGGGGCCAACGACATCCGTCGGTTAAGATCCGACCTTACAGCCATCGGCAGCGCGTTGGGCGACGCGCGGGACCTCAGCCTCTTGCATGAGCGTCTTTTGGCCGTTCGCGCGGGTGAGAGCCTGACGGCATCCGACCAAAAAATGCGGGATCATCTCGTGGCTCACCTCGAAGCCCGCCGCGGCACCCTGCATCGCGAAGCCCTGAAGACGGCAAAGACATTTTACCGGCCCCGCAGCAAGGTTTTTGTGAAGAAGATCGCCAAACGGTGGCGTCGCTGGCGCGGAGGGTAAGACACGGCGCGGGTTGCCGGCGGACCTTCGCCGTTTCGGGCCGCTGATCTCTGGTTAGGGAGAGGTCGCGCAGCGTTTGGCGGTTGCGGTTTGGCGTTTGCCGGTTCGAGCCGCAAAGCGGCGACCAGACCTCGAGCCTGGGGCGCAGCCGCAAGTAGCTGTCCCCAGATCCGGTGCCCCTGTGTGATCCCTGTGCCCACCCGGCGGCGTGTCCCGGGTCGCGTCCCACGTAGGTCCAACCTGGCGGCGGGTAAGGCAAAACTCGCCTTACCCTACCAACGTCGGTAACGGTGGCATCTCCGTTATCGATGGGGGTGCCAGAAGCGTTCCTACCCCTTCACGGCACCAGCGGTAAGGCCTTCGACGATCCGGTACTGGAAAACCAAAACCAAGATCACCAGGGGCACCGTCACCACCATGGAACCTGCCATGATGGATCCCCACGGTTGTTCGAACGCACTCGTGCCGCTGAATTGCGAGATCGCCACCGGCACCGTCTTCATGTTGTCGGTAACGGTAAAGGTAAGCGCAAAAAGGAATTCGTTCCAGGCCGCGATGAACGCCAAAAGACCGGTAGAAACCAAACCAGGCATCGTCAACGGGAGCAGGATGGTCCAAAAAACCTTGAGTGGTGACGCACCGTCGACGTAGGCCGCTTCCTCAAGTTCCCGAGGCAAGCTCCTGAAATACTGAGTCATGACCCAGATGGTGAACGGCATGGTGAAGATGAGGTACGTCAAAATCAGACCCTGACGTGTGTTGAAAAGGTCTAGCGCCTTCAGCATGACGAAAAGGCCCGAGAGGATCGAGATCTGCGGGAACATCGTCATGGTCAAGACGAGGTAGAGCACCGGACCTTTGAAACGGAACGGCAACCGACCCAAGGCGTAGGCGCACAAGCTGCCAAGCGCGAGCGACACCAGGACGGTGATCCCGGCAATCACTACCGAGTTGAACAAGCTCGCCACGAATCGCGGGTCTTTGAAGACGGCTTGATAGTGGTCCCACGTCAGCTGCGTCGGCATCAACCGCGTCGAGAAAAGTTCGGAACTCGGCCGGAACGACGAAATTACCGCCCAAACGAACGGAAACAGGTTGAAGACGAGGATGACGGCGACCAGCAGGTAAAACAGCACCCGGTATAAGGTCTCCTTTGATCCCTTTTGCTTGCGCAAGCCTTGGTCTACGGTCGTCGTGTCGACCGGCTTGGCGGTGGGTAACGCGGCGGATCCTGCGGCTTGGGTGCTCATTCGAAGCTGGTGCGGCTGAAGCGGGTGTAGATGACGACGAAAAGCATGATGAACAAGAGGATGATCACCGAGGCCGCGGAACCTATGCCGGCGTCGAGGAAGTCGATGAGCTGCTGGCGATTGTAGACGGCCATCGTGGCCATGTCGCCCTGGCCACCAACCATGATGTAGAAGATGTCGAAGACGCGCAGGGAATCCAGGGTGCGAAAGATCAGGGCCACCAGCAAGGTTGGGGTAACCAACGGCAGGGTGAGGGTCCAGAACTGCCGGACACGGGTAGCGCCATCGATCGACGCCGCCTCATAGAGATCTTTGGGAATGAGTTGAAGGCCTGCGAGCAGCAGCAAGGACATGAACGGAGTCGTCTTCCAGACGTCGACCGCGATGATGACCGGCAACGCCGTCGCCGGCGATGCCAGCCAAGCCAGCTTGTGCGGGATCAGGTGGAAATTGGCCATCAGCACGTTGGCGACACCGTAAATGTCGTTGAACATCCAGCGCCAGATCTGCGAAGAAACCACCGTCGGGATCGCCCACGGCACGAGGATGGCCACGCGCAACAAGGTCCGGCCCTTAAACTTTGAGCTGGCCACCATTGCGACCACCATCCCCAAGATTGCCTCGATGGTGACCGAGAAGAACGTGAACACCAAGGTCACCCAAACGGCGTGCCAGAATTCCGGGTCCGAAAAGATGTACTGGTAGTTGCTGAAACCCGCGAAAGTGGGCGGGGTAACCCCGTCGAGCTTATACTTCAGGACCGAGTACACCAGCACTTGGATAAGCGGGTAACCGATCACCAGAAACACCACCACCACCGCCGGCATGATGAGGTACCACGCCAAGCGGCGCTGCCGCATCTGCAGGTCGATTTCCTTGGCCACGGCGCGCGTCCAGTGGGTGCGAAGGTTAACGGAGGACGCGCTTGGCGGCGCGTTCGATCTGGGCGACGGCCTCTTTAGACTGCTCGCCGCCGGACAAGACCTTGTTGACGTTCTGGAAAATGGCGGTCGAGACTTGGTTGTAATCCGCTTTGGTGACCGTCGAAGGCCGCGTCACGGCGTTATCCAACACCACCTGCATGTCGCCAAACCACTTGTTCTTGGCTAGAACGTCCGGGTCTTGGTAAAGGGCGGGCCGGGTCGGCAGCTGCGAAAGGTCGATCGCGCGCATCTTCTGGATTTCCGGCGAACTGAGCCAGCGCGCGAACTCAGCCGAAACGTCCGGATTCTTCGAATACTTCGACACCATCAGTTGCCAGCCGCCGAGGCAGGCTGCGTTCTTGCCGTTGTCGCCACCTTTGGGCAGCACCGACACCCCAAATTTACCAGACACCGGGCTCTTCGGATCGGCGGAAAGGGCGTACGCATACGGCCAGTTGCGCATGAAGGCGGCGTTGCCGCTTTGCCAAACGTTGCGGGCTTCTTCCTCGCCGTAAGTGGTGATGCCCGACGGCGAGATTTTGCCGACCCAACTTCTGGCTTCGTCCAGCGCCTTCTCGGCGCTGGGGTTGTTGATCGTCACTTTCTTGTCTTTGTCGACCACGTCGCCACCGCCGTAGCTGTAGATCCATTCCACGGCATTGCAGGTGACGCTTTCGCTCGCCTTACCCTGGAAGACAAAACCTTGAAAGTCGGGCTTGCCGGCCTGCCGCTCGCCATCTTGGATCTTTTTGGCCATCTCGGAGAGTTCTTCCCAGGTCTTGGGGGCCTCCTTGTAACCGTACTTTTCCAGGAGGTCCGTCCGGTAGTAGAGCATGCCGGCATCGGTGAAGAACGGGATGGCGACCAGTTGCCCACCCACCGTGTTGTTCTCCACGATGCGAGGGAAGTGCTGCTTGAGGTCGTCTTCCTTGAAGTATTTTTTCAGGTCGACCGAGTGCGGCGCGGCGATGCCGGTCCAGATCACGTCGATCATGTAGACGTCGACGTCCGCGCTCTTTGCGGCCCAATACTGTTGGTACTGCTGCAGCGTCGCCGACGAGTCGTTGGGACGGCTGATGTATTCAAGGGTGTTGCCCGTTTTTTGCGCCCATTCTACCCCGCGTGCCTTGGTCCAACGGCCACCTTCACCGACGTCGGAATCGCCAGCGAAACGAATGGTCACACCCGCCGCGAGTGCGCCGGAGGTGAGGAAGCCGAGGCACGTGACGGCTACGGACCAGGGCAGAATGCGCCTAACAAAACGATGGGGTGCTCTCATGGGTGGGGGGTGACCTGAAGGTTTGAACGGTCAGTGGAGTTAACTAGGACGTCTCGGGGGTGTCAAGTGTTCCGCCAAACCGGGCCGGCGTCTATCTCAACGCTGCCGGCCGCGGTTTTCGCCCGTTCTTCGCGCGACTCTCTGCCGCTGGACTCCCCGCCAAACGGCCGGTCTCAAGGGAGCCATGACAAATGAAAAATGACCACTGACAAATGGCAACGCTCGCCGCGCGTGTGCGTGGCATGGAAGGTGAAACCCGGACCCCCTAGGTGGCTCGCACGGTATCCTCGTCCATAACCAAAGGGTCTAAACGGCGACGGTCGCGCCAGACCAGCGAGAGGAGGCCCACGACGAAAAGGTTTGCGGCCAGCGCAGCCAAACCGATGTAAACCGGGTACGTCGTCCCGCCAATCTGGAAGGGGTAGACGGGTTTCATGGCGGTGAGCGTGGCGAGGTAGCTGCCCACGGCCATGCCGACCGCCCAACCCGCCAGCAACCCGGCCCAGTGCACGTGGTTGCGGTAGAGCCCGAGGACTACGCCTGGAAAGATCTGTAGGATCCAAACGCCACCGAGCAGCTGCAGGTCGATGGCGTACTGCGGCGATAAGAAGAGGATGAAGGCCAGCGCGCCGACCTTGACCAGCAACGAAGCGATTTTGGCGACCTGCGCCTCCTGCGCGCCCGACAGGCGCGGGTTGACAAACGGGCGCCAAAGGTTGCGCGTGAACAGGTTGGCTGCACCGATGGACATGATGGCGGCCGGCACCAGGGCACCAATGGCGATCGCGGCGAAGCTGAACCCGGCAAACCACGGCGGAAACACCGCGTTAAAGAGCGCCGGGACGACTTCCGTGGGCGCGTTGACGTGCACGCCGGCGGCGATCCCCATGTATCCCAGCAGGGCAATGAGCCCGAGCAGGACGGTGTAGGCGGGCAGGAGCATGGCGTTTTTGCGGATCGTGTCGGCACTGGCGGAACTCAACACCCCTGTCATCGTGTGCGGGTACATGAAGGCCGCCAACGCCGAACCGAGCGCAACGGTGGCGAACGGCAGGAACTGCGCCGGTTTCAGGATGAGCCCCGTCGCACCACCTTTGGCCGCAAACGCGCGTTCGGCAGCGGCAAACACCTCGCCGTAACCGTGGAGTTTCAGGGGGATCACCGCGACGGCGGCGAGCACGACCACGTAGATCATGACATCTTTGACGAAGGCGATCATGGCCGGCGCACGCAGCCCGCTGGTGTAGGTGTAAAGCGCCAGGATGAGAAAGGCGATCACCAGGGGAAGGTCGCCTTTGGGAAAGCCGAGTGCGGCGATGACGACCTGCATGCCGATGAGCTGGAGGGCGATGTAAGGCATGGTCGCCAACAACGCCGTGAGCGCGACGGCCAGGGCGTAAAGGCGGCTGCCGAAGCGGTCTTCGACGAAGTCGGCCGCGGTGACGTGGTGACGCGCCCGGCACACCTGCCAGAGCCTCGGCATGAAGGTGAAGACGATCGGATAGACGATGATGGTGTAGGGCAACGCGAAAAACCCGTAGGCTCCGACCGCGTAAACCAAGGCAGGCACCGCGATGACCGTGTAGGCGGTGTAGAAATCGCCGCCGACGAGGAACCAAGTGATCCAGATCCCGAATTGGCGTCCCCCTAAACCCCATTCGTGCAACTGGGTGAGGTCCCCCGCTTTCCAACGTGCCGCGAAGAAGCCCAGGGCGGTGACCAAGATGAAGAACGCGATGAAAACGATCGCTGCCGGCCAGTTGAGGGTTGGGGCGTTCATCGCGTTTTCCGGTAGACGAGGTAGATCAGCCCTGAGGTCAGGGGTACCCAGGCAAACTGGTACCAATAAAAGACCGGAAAACCGAAAAGGGCGGGTTCCTTCGAGTTGTAAAGCGACGGGAGCAGCAACGCGACGAACGGGATGAGCAGGCACAAGGCCCAGACGCCGGCGGACTTTGGAGTTTCGCGGGGCATGGCGGGGTGGAGATTGCCAAGGTTGCGCACGCTTGCCAAGACTTGGGGCGCGGGCGCTGCGCCAGGCCAAAGGGCAGATGAAAAATGGAAGAAAAGGGGAAAGGCACCCGGCGAAGGCCGCCCCAGGGTGGGCTTGACGGGTGAGGTGGTGGGTTAGACGCCTCGTCTGAGCAGGGCGCGAATGGACCTCCGGAGGGCGCTGCACCCATCGTGCTGGCCCGGCGGCGGGTAAAGTTGACCTCGCCTCGCCCTACAGCCGCTTCTTGCGCCGGTAGAGCGTGGCGGGGTCGATGTCCAGGATTTCCGCGGCTTCGTCCACCGTCCGGCACTGAGCCAAGACCCGACGAATGTGTTCTTCTTCCACCGCCGCCAACGGAACGCGTGCGCCGAGCGCGACCGCTGGAGCCTGGGGCGCACCGTCCAGAAACGGCAGGTCATCGGGACCGACCTCGTCGGCGCCGCCGAGGATCACGGCACGCTCGATCGCGTTGCGCAGTTCCCGCAAGTTGCCGGGCCACGCGTGCCTCTCCATTTTCGCGAACGCGCCTTGCCGAATGGCGCGGACCGCGGTTTCGATGGACGCAAACGCCGT
>CAXUNV010000142.1:0-10008 GCA_964252355.1 uncultured Chthoniobacterales bacterium
GCGACCCTGACGCGCTGCGCCGAAAGCTCCTGCGCGTACCGAAAAGCTTCGGTTCATGAAGAGCCGGATCCACCGCGGCTGGCTGGACGGCCGCGCGCTGTCCGTGTTGGGCACCGGCCAAGCCTGCCCGGGCGAGCCGGTCGAAACCCCCGAACTCTTGACCCGGTTGAGCCAGCGGTTCGGAGTCGAGCTCACCCGTCGAGGTTTGGTCCTGGGCCGCCGGCTCAACATCCGTCAACGTTACCTCTCCCGGGATTTTGCCCGCCGTTTGGAAGGCACCCGGCCGGGTGACGGCAATCCGGAGCTCGCGGCCCGGGCCACTCGGGCGGCGCTCGCCCAAGCGGGGGTGCGCGTGGAGGATTTGGCCTACCTCATCGGGCACACTGCGACGCCCGCAGAGCCGTTGCCAAGCAACATCAGCCGCGTCGCGCAGCTTCTGGGGTACCAAGGACCAGTGGCGGAGTTTCGGCAGGCTTGCAGGGTTTTTTTGAACGCTACGCTTTTCGCGGCCGGGTTGTGCGCCGTCGCCGGCGATCGGCCGATCGCCGTGGTCGGTTCGGAGACCGGGTCGGTGTTCTTCGATCCCGTGCGCGCGGCCGCGGACCTGTCCCAAATGGTCAACCTCGTGCAGATGGGCGATGGCGCCGGAGCCATCGTGGTAACCGGAGAGCAGGGGAGCCGCACGCCACGCATCAGCCGGATTCACCACGGCCGTTTGGGTACGTGCCTGACCCCGGGGTTGCGGATGGCTTCTGGAGGATCCTTGCGTCCGCACCCCTCGAAAGAGGCCTCGGAATTCGAGCACGCGCCGAAGATGGTGCTCGCGCATGGTCCGACGCTCTTTCGCGAGGCGTTGGCTGGCGCGCGTGCCCAAGGGATTGATCTCGCCCTGATCAGTCACGTCTTGCCGCACCAAGCCAACGGCCGGATGGACGCGTTGCTCGCGCCGCACCTCCCGTCCCACGCCCGGGTGATCGTGCACGCCGACCGGGTAGGTAACACCGGCTCGGCCGCGATTTGGTTGGCGTTGGACGACGCGAGGCGACACCTGTTCGCGCCCGGCGACCGGGCATTGGTCCTGGGGGCGGAATCGACGAACTACGGCCACGGCGGCTTCCTTTATGAACACGCCTGAATCGGCGGGATTTCCGGCGGTCGACGTCGCTGGTCTGCGTAAGACGTTTGGTGCACGGGTGGCGCTTGCCGGTCTCACGCTGCGCCTCGCCCCGGGGCGGGTGTTTGGCGCGGTCGGCTCCAACGGCGGCGGCAAAACCACCGCGCTGCGGATCTTGGCGGGGCTGCTCGCGGCCGACGCCGGGCGGGGACAGATCCTCGGCCTCGACCTGCGCGCGCAACGCGGCCGCCTCCGGCATCGCGTGGGTTACATGACCCAGCAGCCCTCGCTCTACCAAGAGCTTTCCGTGCAGGAGAACCTGCTTGCCCGGGCGCGGCTCTTCGGCGTGACGCATCCCCGCCGGCGGGTCGAGGAGTCTCTCGCCGAGTTTGGGTTGCGCCCGTTCGCCCGGGAACGGGTCGGCCATCTCTCGGGTGGTTGGACCCGCCGGGTGCAGTTTGCCGCGACGCTCGTCCCGAAGCCCAAGGTGCTGCTGCTGGACGAACCGACGGCCGGACTCGACGCGGAAACCAGCCGACACCTCTGGGAATGGACGGTCGATTTGGCGGCGCGCGGCACGACGGTGGTCATCAGCACCCACGACTTGACCGAGGCGAGCCGTTGCCACGCCATCGGCATCTTCGTCGGGGGAACCGTGGTGGCCCAAGGTTCTGCCGATGCCGTCGTGGCGGGAAGCGGGGTCCGGGTGTTCCGGATCGCCGCCTCGCCGGTCGACCCCGTGGCGTTCAGCGCGCGTCTGCCGGGGTTGATCTGCACCCGCCGTGGAGGCCTCCACCACGACTTGATCTTCCGAGGCGACGTCCCTTTGCAAACTGCGCGCTTGCTGCAGGCGGCCGGTTTTGCACCCGAGGCAGTGCCGCCCACCTTGGAGGACGCGATCCTGGCCTTCGCCCGCCAGACGTCCACGCATGAGCGCGTTTAGCCTTCCTTGGAGACGGTCGCTCGCCCGAACGTGCACGCTGGCGTGGCTCGAGAGCTTGACGATCCGCCGTGACCCGGTGCTTTTGGCCATGGTCCTCCTCATTCCGACAGTCCAGGTTGCCCTGTTCGGCTACGCCATCCGTCCTCTGGGCGGCCAGGTACCGGTCATCGTCGCCCGCGCCCAAGCCGGGCCCGACCTTCCCGCGGCGCTGGAGGAAACGGGCGCGCTGCGCGTGGTCGGGGACGGCTTCAGCGAAGCGGACGCCTTGGCGCAGGTGCGGACGGGGGCAGCGCTCATCGCCATCATCTTTTCCCCTCCGTCCGAAGGGGAGTCCGGGGGCGCCGACGCAGACAAGTCCGTCGCCCGGGTCTTCGTGAACGACAGCGACCCCGTCCGAGTTGAGCCGGCGTTGAGCGCCTTGGAGGCGCGCTATTGGCGCCAAGTCGCGCAAGGCGGGGAGGATGAGGTCCACGTCGAACGGCTCTACAATCCGGGACGGCGCAACGATTGGATCATGACGCCCGGCTTGTCGGGCGTCGTCGTCATGATCAGCATGCTGATGCTGGGCGCGCTCTGCTTGGTGCGGGAACGTGAACGGGGCACTTGGGAGGCGTTACTCTCAACCCCGGTTAGCGCTGGCGAAGCGATCGTCGGGAAAGCGTTGCCTTACTTGGTGCTCGGCTGTTTGCAGGCCGTCGTCGTCATCGGTTGTTGCCGTTTCCTGTTTGGTTTGCCGCTGCGCGGCGACCTGCCCGCGTTTGGGCTCTTTTTAGTCGTCTACACCTTCACCCACCTGCTGATGGGCCTGACGCTGTCGGCCGCCGCCCGCAACGGCCTGCAAGCCGTCCAAGGCGCCGTGCTCATTTACCTTCCGTCGACGCTCCTCTCCGGGTTCCTTTTCCCGTTCGCGAACCTACCGTGGTGGGCGCAGCGGATCGGTACCCTGCTCCCGCTCACCCAATACGTGGAGGTAGCGCGGGGCGTCACCCTGCGCGGGGTGAGCGCGGGTTTTGTCCTTGCGCGCACCGCGCCGGTAGCGGCGCTCGCGGCGTTGTGGCTGGCCGGCGCCATCCTGGCGTTCCGGCGCAGGCTCTAAGGGAGGCGATTTGGTGGTTCGGGTCTTCCCGTCCCTGGCCGGGTGATTGGGCGGCCTCCACGGGTAACGCCGGTGGGGCGAAGACCCGGCCGGCAGATTAGGGGGGCCATCAAGTGCGACGTCCGCCGGGCGGTCTGAGCCGGCAGCCCGACGAGAAAAGCCGGTTTGGAAGGGAGCAGGTTTGTTTTCGCTGATGGCGCAAGTGCCGAAAGGGTCGCTCGGGCTGGCTCAGACCGCCCGGCATCGCGTGCTTCGAGGTCCGCCCGGTTCGGCCGGACGGGTCTTCGCCCCACCGGGTCACCCGTGATGGCACAACCCCCTTTCGGTTTAACGGTGTCTCAAGTCACCTTCGGCCTGTGCGCCTCGACAAAACGCCGGATCTGCGCATTCACAAAATCGGGCTGTTCCCACAAAAAGAAATGGTTGTAGCCTTCGACCACCTGCGTCTCGAGTTGGCCGCTCTTGCCAAGGGCCGCGAAGCGCTCCCTGAGGTAGGCGACGTTCGCGCACGGCACCTGCAGATCCTCCCGACCATGGAGGCAAAGCACCGGGCACTGCACGTCTTTTAACCTCGGCGCCAAGTCCTGCAGGTCTGCCTGTAACGCCATAAGTTCCTCGTTGCATTGACGTATGGCGCTGGGCAGCAACCGAGCGACGACCGGGTGATGCGCAAGGTGTTGAATGGGCCACGGGTGTTCCAGGTCCGGGTGGTCCGGGTCAGCACAGGCGCCCAAGAGGATTGCTCCACTAACGCTTTTTGGGTAGGTTGCAGCAGTCGCCAGCGCGACGGCGGCACCGTAGGAATGCCCGACCAAGAAGCAGCTTGGGGAGCGCAGGGCAGCCAGCAACCCGACCAGCACGTTGACCTGTGAGGGGAGGTCAAGCGCGGCGGGCGCGGTGGCGGAACGACCGTAGCCTGGACGGTCGTAAGCGACGAGCGCGCCCAAATCCTGCAGGGTGGGCAGCTGACGTCGGAAGACCGAGGCCTGCGCAGGCGAGCCGTGGATGAAAACCAGGGCGGGACCTGGCACCACCTCCGTCGTGCGATAGACCGAGAGCGTGCAGCCTGGGTGGGGTTGGAAGGAAACCCGCTTCACGATCCCGAGCCAGCGCGGGGCAAGCAGAAGCTGCCGAAGCCGGCTAGCCAACCGGAGGAATACTTGCAAAGAGACGAAAAGGCCGGCCGCAAGGAGAAATGTGCGGGCGCTCGCCGGCAGGCCAGGTGGCCCGTGATCTCTCGTTCGCCTAAGCACCGAAGGAAAGCTTCAACGGGTGACGGGTCACCGGCGTGCCCTGGCAAGGCGAGTCAGGGCAATAGGCCATCACCGCTTCGGTTCGGCGGACGACGACCTCCGTGTAGCTGACCGTGCGGGCGTCGTCCCGGTGCATGCAGACGGAGAGATGACACCCCGTCGCGCCGTGCTGAGAGTGGGCCTTCCGCAGGGAGGCCCGTCCGGAATGCGGCTGCTGGAAGAACCGCTCGCAAGCCGCGGCGCGCGCCTCGACCACGTCGGCTTCGTCCCGCGACGAAGAGAACCAGTGCTGGCGGTGCCATAACGACAGCCTTTGCCCTAGGTTGCACCCGTCCCAGACCAGTTCGCGCACAAAACCGGTCCGGCGTGAAAAGCGCAATAAGCGAAAAGGGGCAAGTTCTTGGCAAAGCCCGGTGACCTCGCCGAAACAGCGGCGGTCGGTGACGCCCCGCCGCAAGAGGGACGGGATCAACGTGCCGCGGCTTTCCTTGGGCGAGCGGGGCGCGATCGGCTGCGAGGGGTGACCGTTGAGCAAAGCGTAGACGATGCCGCCCTCGTCGACGGCAATCCACGTGCCGCCTCCAGCTTCGCTTGGGTAGAGCGCCCTCCGGCCTGCGAGGGTATGCAACGTGGGCGCGAGCGCTTTTTCCCGGTCGAGGGTTTCGTCCCGGTTCATGGCGATCCGAAAACCGAGGAGATCCGGTAGCAACGATACCGTGCACATGCGCGTCAAAACCGGTGGTTCAATCCGACACGGGGTGCTGGTGCGCGTGCCTTCGGTAGGTTTGCCACTCGCGCCACAAGGTGGCGGGCGGGGTTGGGACGCAGCCCCGGGCCCGGTTCTGCGCGCCGATGGCAAAGACGAGTTCCCACTGGTGGCGCAGGATCCCGTAAACTTCCGTCAAACGCTTCCGGACGTCGTACGCGTTTGTCGCCTCCGACGCCGCACCGTTGAGTTCGATGATGCGAAAATCCTGACCGGCGCGAAAAGCGGCCACGTCGGCGTAGCGCACGTCGAAACGACCGATGAAAAAGCCGTCGAGTTGCTTGGCGACACCGTCGATCGCGTCCTCCAACGCCTTCGACCAGAGGTGGCTTCCTTCGCGAAAAATGCAGCCCTGGGCGTGGTTGCCGGCCTGCACCAGCGGGAAAACTTCGCCCACCGGCAAGATCTGCGCCCGACGTGCGTGGTGCCGCGCCAAGTAGACCTTGGCCAGCCGGCACGCGCGGGGATCTTCCAAGATCAACTCCTGCACGGTCTTGCGCCCGTCGCCGACCAGCTTCGGGAACTCTTTTTCGGTGATGGCGAAGATCTTGCCGCGCGCCTCTTCGGGAAATCGGTAGTAGAAGATCCCGGCTTCGTAAGGGCCGGGTACGTATTCCTGCAAAATGACTGGCTCGGTGACCGCGGAGAAGTAGTCCGCGGCTTGCGCCGGGTCACGGGCGATGCGAAAACCGGAGCCGCGCTGCGCCACGTCGGGCTTGAGCACCACCGGCAGGGCGAAGGGGCCCGACGCAAGCTGCGCGTGCACCAGGGCCAAGCGGTCCGCGGTTTTCCCGCGTGGGATCAGGACGCTGCGCGCCGCGTGCCCCGGAGCGGCGCGTTCGATCTCCTGAAGGGTTTCCGCCTTCGATTCGCCGATGAGGCCACCGGTGTGGAACCCGGGGTTGGCGACCGACGGCAGGGTGAGGCTGCGGTATCGCCGGGCCAAGCCGGCGTAGATGATGACCACCGGCAGGTAAAAGGCCCATGGCGGCCAAAACTCCCACTCGCGCAAGAGCTGCCAGCCCCGGACGACGTTTTTCCGGGCGAGAGCCAAGAGGGCCAGCGCGATGGCGACGGCCAAAAGCGCGGGACCGTACCGCATCCGGGTCATGTCGAGGTGTTCAGCGGCCATGCTGCCGAAGAAAAGGACGGTGGCGAAGACGAGGAGCACCCAAGCGATCCCGGCCACGCCGGTGAGCAGAGCAAACCGGAGCGTCGGGATTTGGAGAAAGCCGGCGGCCACGTACGTCGGCAGCCGCGCCCCAGGGATGAATCGGGCCGCCACGATGGTCAAGATGCCGTGGCGCTCGAACCAGCGGTGGCTGCGTGCAAGGTTGGCGGGTGGTCGTCGCGCGCGCCACGGCGGCCACCTTTTGGCCAACTCACCGGACCACCTCGCGAGCGCGTAGATGCCGACGTCGCCCAACCAAAGCCCGAGGAAACAGGTTGCCAGTGCGGCGGGGTAGGGGAGCATGCCTCCGGCCACGAGGCCGGCGGCGGTGAGCACCGCCAAATCCTCCAGGACGAAGGTGAGCGCGAAGACGCCCAACAGCTTTGCCGCCAGGATGGAGGAGGCCATGCCAGGCGCGCCGTTCAGCCGCTACCCGCGGCGGTCTTCTGACGATGGCGCACCGTGGACGGGGCGACCCCGAACGGTTCCGGGAACGCCGCACCTAGCAGGCCACCGATGAAGCCGATCAAGGCGTAGTGGTGGATCGCGTGGGTCACCGCGTAAAGAAGTTCGCGCCCGATGGTGGAGGGAACCGCGGAGGCTCGAGCCGTCGCGTACCCCAATTTCCCGTAAACTAAGATAGACCGTCCCAAAGTTTCCGGAGGCAACACCCGGACCCGTTCCAAAAGCCGATTGGTCCGCTGACGTGCGAGCTCTCGATCGTTCTCGATCCCCGGATCCCGTTCCCGCGCGTCATAGTCGAGTTGAGGATTGTCCTGTGCGTCGAGCACCGTTTGAAAATGGTCAAGGCAGTGGCGGTAATGTTTGCCGATGGAGGCTTGCCGGACGGCCGGCAGCTCGGCTCGATAATGGTCCGCCGTCACGGAGAGCAGCATCGTTTCGCCTTGCTGCAAAACCTCGACCGCGGCCTCCTGCACGGGACCAATGGTCTTCGGAGGTAGGGTCATCATCGCGCGAGCCGAGGTCCGATGAAGGGGATGGTGGTCCGGTGCAAGAACAGCAGCACGGCCGAGCAGACGGCCACTGCCAGCGCGAGCGCAAACAGCAGCCCGCCGTCGTCCTGCACCACCAAGCCAAGGACCGTTAGGTGCGAAAGAATTGCCCCGGCCATCACGCCAAGCGCCAAAAGGGCGCCTAACCAAGTGAACTTGGGGATGAGCAGCAGGACCGACGCCAGCAACTCCACGCAGCCGCTGCCGAGGCGTCCCCAGGGTTCCAGCCCCAACTTGCTGAAAATGTAAACCGATTCGGGTGCAGCCGAGAACTTAAAGAACAGGGTCTGCAGAAGGATGCCGGCGGCTACCAATCGGCAGGCCCAACTGAGGATGGTTTTGAGCTTCATGTCGCAGTCAGCCCGGCGAGACCCGCCCGACTAACTCCCTGGAGAAGCGGCGCCTCCACCTTATTCCAGCGAAGGTGTTTCCCGGCGGTTGGATTTGATCCTGCCGGCCGCGCCAAATCCGTGCGGCCGGGAATAGCAACGTGAAAAGTTGCTCAAGGGGACGGAGTGCAGAGTCCGCCCGTCATGCCATCGGCCATCATTTCCCGCCAAACCCGTTACGCCTGCCGCCTTGCCGATTCTCCAGCGGACGTCGAAGCTGCCCAACATCTCCGGTTTGAAGTCTTCAACCTCGAACTCCAGGAGGGGCTCGTCGATTCGTTCGTGACCGGGTTGGACCGCGACCGCTTTGATCCTTTTTGCGACCACTTGCTGGTGTTTGACGAGAAGACGAACGCCATGGTGGGCACTTACCGGATGCAACCTGGAAACGCCGCAGCGCAGGCGCTCGGGTACTACAGCGCGGATGAGTTCGATCTGGCCCCCTTTGAAAACGTGCGCGGCCAAGTGATCGAGCTCGGTCGCGCGTGCATCCACCGGGAACATCGGACCGCGACGGTGCTCGACCTGCTCTGGCGCGGCCTCGTTCGGTACGCCAAAAACCACCGTGCCCGCTACTTGATCGGCTGCAGCTCGCTCACCAGCCAAGACGAAGCGCTCGGCGTCGGGGTTTACGGCCTACTGCGGGAGCGTCACTTGGCCTGCCCGGAATTCCGCACGCTCCCGTTGCCGCACTGCCGGTGCGCGAACGACGGCGTGCCGCCGCCGATCCTCAAAGTGCCCAAATTGCTCCGCACCTACCTCGAGGTCGGCGCGAAGATCTGCGGCCCGCCCGCCATCGACCGGATGTTTGGCACGATCGATTTTTTGACTTTCATGGACCTGCAGGGCGTGCCTGCCGTCGTGCGGAGGCGGTACGGCGTGTGAGGAGGGTGGTCCCCCTCTGCCGTCAACTCCTGGGCGCTGCCGGGCTGGTGGGCATCATCGTGGGCGCCAGCGTTTCCCACCTTTTCTGGAAGACCTTACCCCTCGGTCGCCGCCGTCCACGCCATTGGCGAAGCCTCTGGCTGCAAACCTGGGCGCGCGCGAGCCTCCGGACGCTGCGGATCTCCTGCGAGGTATGCGGGTCGGTGCCCGAGTCGGGCCTGCTCGTGTGCAATCACCTTGGGTATGTCGACGTCTTGGTGTTGGCGAGTCTCACGCCTTGCGTCTTCGTCGCGAAATCCGACGTGCGCGCGTGGCCGGTCTTTGGTCGGCTTGCGGCGATGGCCGGCACGCTTTTCGTCGACCGGCGGAATGCCCGGTGCCTCCCAGAGCTCGTGCGGAAATTGGACGACCGGTTACGACAACTTTGCGTCGTCGTGTTGTTTCCAGAGGGAACCAGTTCCGGGGGTGACACCGTTTTGCCGTTTCGCTCCTCGCTGTTGGAAGGGGTACAACGCCCCGGCACGTCGCTGACGGTGGCGGCGCTTCGCCATTGGTCGAGTTCCGGTCGGGCAGCCCGGGACGTCTGCTATTGGGACGACATGATCTTTGGCCCGCACCTTTGGCATTTGCTCAGTTTGCGATGGATCAAAACGCGGGCGTCCCTGCGTCCCGCTAGCGCCGGGCCCGATCGCAAGGCGACCACGCGGCGTCTGCACGACGCCGTGCAAGACTTGCACATTTCGCTGGGCGTGCCGGAAGGCAAAGCACCGGGGTCGCCCGTTTGACGTCGGTAGCATCGGAGTCCCGGGTTGCCGACACGGCGGTGTCTTCGCCCAAAGACGAATACCGGGCGTGGCGAGGTCGGGCGAGAGCTAGGGACCCGCCGCCCGCAAGGTCGACGTGGTTTTCGCCATGGACATTGCCGATCACATCACTGCCGTTCACGGGTCGCCGTCGTCCCCGGAAAACACCGCCGAGTCTGACCCTTCGGTGGATCAGCTTCATCAAACCCTTTATCGCTTCGCCTTCAGCCTCACCCACGACGCCGGCCAAGCGGCCGACCTGACGCAGCAGACCTTCTATCTTTGGGCACTCCGCGGCCACCAGTTGCGGGACGCCCGCAAGGTCCGGGGCTGGCTTCGCACCACGCTGTATCGCGAATTCTTGCGCGACGTCCGACGAAGAACCCAGCGGCCCGAAGTGGAATTTCAGGAGTGCCTCGACGGTGTACCCATCGCCGAACCCCAAGGACCGATGGCCGTGGACGGAGCGGCGGCCGTGAAAACCCTCCACGCCGTCGCCGAACCGTTTCGCACGCCGTTGCTGCTCTTTTACTTGGAAAACCTGTCTTACGAAGAAATCGCCCGTGCCCTTGGGA
>CAXUNV010000143.1:0-6673 GCA_964252355.1 uncultured Chthoniobacterales bacterium
CGGCAAAGTAATTTGGCCGCGCCGCCGGAACAGGTAAGACACCGCCCCTGAAGCTGCAAGGTTGCCGTGGTTCTTGCTGAAGATGCTGCGCACGTCGGCCGCCGTCCGGTTTTTGTTGTCCGTGGCTGCCTCAACGATAAGGGCGACACCGCCGGGACCGTAGCCTTCGTAGATGATTTCCTCGACAACACCCCCAGAAATTTCGCCCGTCCCTTTTTTGACGGCGCGTTCGATGGTGTCATTCGGCATATTTTGGGCTCGGGCGGCGAGCACCGCCGAACGGAGACGCGGGTTTAGGTCGGGATCTCCACCGCCCAGGCGCGCCGCCACCATCAGTTCCTTGGCGAACTTGCTGAAAATTTTGCCACGCTTGGCGTCGAGCGCCCCTTTGAAGCGCTTCACCTTCGACCACTTGCTATGACCCGCCATAATTCCGGGCGTAGAGACGGAGCTTCCCCGAGTTAAGGTTTACGACGAAGCAACGCGCTCGCGATCAGAGAGGAACGGGAGAGTCCGAAGAACCGCCGATCAACGCGCCACCCTACGACCCGTCGAAGAAACCCCATCCGCCCCAAGTTGTCAATAGGAGGCCTGCGGGCGAGCAGGAAGCCGGAAGCCAGAGGGCAGGGCGAGGCGAGGAACCTTAACCCGACGCCGGGCCCGAACGACGGTGGAGCAGCCAATGGGGGATGTGCGTCGACGGAAGCCGGCCTGTTGCGCCCCCTTCAGGACTGGCCCGCTTTAAACCCCGAACTTGGGGCTGCGCCCCGGGCTACCCATCTTGGCACCCCCGCCCGCATCGCCTGCGCGGGGCGCCGTTCCGTCCGGGTCGCGAAGCGTCCTTGCGCAGCCGAAGCGCTGCGGGCGGGGCTTCGCGGCTCAGGAATCAGCACATGGCCGGCAACCCGCACCTACGCCTCTCTCGGAACTCGCAACCCGGAACGCGGAACCCGCTGTCTTAGACCGTTGCCGCTAACGCGCGTGACGCGGCCCGCTTGCGTGCGGTGGATTCAAGCACCTTCTTGCGCAACCGCAGCACCTTCGGCGTAGCCTCGACGTACTCGTCGGGCCCGATGTATTCCAGCGAGCGTTCCAAGCTCATCTTCAGCGGCGGCGCCAATTGAATCCCCTTGCCGTCACCTTGGCTCCGCATGTTGGTGAGGTGCTTGGTTTTGCATGGATTGACGGTGAGATCGTCCGGACGAGAATTTTCGCCCACGATCATCCCCTCATAGATTTCTTCCTGAGGTCCGACGAACAGCCGGCCACGCTCCTGCACGTTGTTGAGCGCGTACGACGTCGAAAGGCCGCCCTCCATCGCGACGAGGACGCCGTTGTTCCGGCTGGCGATGTCGCCCTTATAAGGTCCATACTCCTTGAAGAGGTGGCTCATGGACCCGAGACCGCGCGTCAGGTTCACCAAATCCCCCTCAAAACCGATCAGGCCGCGGGTCGGAATCACGGCTTCCACCAAGACGGTCTTCGACTGGTGCTCCATGTTCACGACCTCCGCCTTGCGACCTGCCAAGGATTGCAGGATGTCGCCAAGGTTTTCGTTCGGCACGTCGACGTAAAGGGTCTCGTAAGGTTCCAGCGTCTCGCCCGCAGGCGTCTTTTTGAAGATCACCTCCGGCCGGGAAACCAGCACCTCAAACCCCTCGCGGCGCATCTGTTCCACCAAAATCGCGATCTGCATCTCGCCGCGCGCACTCACGGTGAAGACGCCGGCCGTGTCGGTCTCTTCAAACCCGAGCGAAACGTTGGTCCGGATCTCGCGCACCAAGCGCTCCTTGATGTGCCGCGCGGTGACGAACTTGCCTTCGCGGCCCGCCAACGGCGAGTCGTTCACGACGAAGTTCATTTGGATCGTTGGCGGATCGATGTCGACGAACTCCAGCGCCGGCCGCTCCTCCAAATCGGTGATGGTTTCCCCGATGGAGACCTCTTCAAACCCCGCCAAGCCGATGATGTCGCCCGCCCCGGCGCATTTCAGCTCGACGCGCTCCAGGCCTTCATGACCAAACAGGGCCGTCACGGCCGTCCGTTCGCGGCGGCCATCCTTGTGGATGAGGACCACGGAATCGCCGACGCGCACCCGGCCACTCACGATCCGGCCAAAGGCGAGGCGGCCGAGGTAGTCGCTGTAATCCAAGTTGGACACCAGCAGCTGAAAATAGGTTTCAGGGACCTTTGGTGGGGGTGGGATGTGTTTGATGATGGCCTCAAACAGCGGTTCGAGATCATGGTGGGTCTCGTGGATCTCACGGACGGCATAACCTTCCTTGGCGCTGGCGTAGATCACCGGAAAGTCGAGCTGCTCGTCGTTGGCGTTCAACTCGATGAAGAGGTCGAACACCATGTCGAGTACCTTGTGCGGCCGGGCGTTCTCGCGGTCGATCTTATTGATCACCACGATCGGTTTGGCGTGGTTCTCCAAGGCTTTGCGCAGCACGAACTTGGTTTGGGCTTGGGGGCCGTCGTGGGAATCGACGACCAGCAACACGCCGTCGACCATCTTCATGATCCGTTCCACTTCCCCGCCGAAGTCGGCGTGACCCGGCGTGTCGACAATGTTGACGTGGTGATTCTTGTACCGGAACGCCGCGTTCTTGGCGCGGATTGTGATCCCTTTCTCGCGCTCCAGGTCCATGGAATCCATGACCCGCTCCTCTACCTTTTGGTTGGCCCGGAACGTCCCGGACTGCCGCAGCAGCTGATCCACGAGCGTCGTCTTCCCGTGGTCGACGTGAGCGATGATGGCGATGTTACGAATGTGTTCCATAGGGCCCAAAAGAGGAGCCGGAAAGATGCCTCTGGCCTGGGGTTACGTCAAACCGGGGGGAACAGTCCAGGGGAGCACGGGCGTCCCGCCCGTTCCAGGCCCGACCTCAGTCCAGCATCCCGCTCGTCACGTCGACGTTGGAGCCGTGCCAAGCCGAGGCGTCGTCGCTGGCCAGGAACATGACGGGCAGTTCGTACTTCAGGCAGAGGAACTCGCCGAGGGTATTGGTGTGCAGCACGTCGAGGAAATCGTCTGCAGACTGTTCGTGAAGGCGCACGAGCCGGGAATTGACGATCCCGGCGTTGTTGAAGGCGATGTCCAGCCGGCCGTAGGTCGAGACGCACCCCTCCACAAGCGTGCGTACCTCCTCCTCCCGGCGGACGTCGGCGCGCCGGTAAGTCGCCTCGCCGCCGGCATCGCGGATCCCGTTCTCGACCGCCACGCCCAGGTTCTCGCGCCGACCGCAGAAATAGACTTTGGCACCCTCGTGGGCGAACGCCTGCGCCGTCCCCTCACCGATGCCGGAGGTCGCTCCGGTGATCAAGACGACCTTGCCAGCGAACCGGCCGTCCGTCGCCTTGGCCCGGCCCGCTTCCGGCTCCGGCGGGCGTTGGGCGAGCAGGCGAAGCGCGAGGCGGACCCGCAAGGCGATCAGAAACTGGTGCGGGGGCGCGGCGAAAAAGCGGGCACCACGGACGCGATGCCGGGTCCGTAGCGGAGATGTTGGCCGCTCGAGCGCCATCGGTACGTAGCCTCGAAGACACCCGCCAAGGGAACCCAGACGACCGGATGTTCGTAGTGGATGGTCGGCAACGGTGCCGGACCGACGCGCAGCCGGACCACCCTCAACCCAGGCACCGTGAACTCCTCGAGGGGCACGGCCGCGCCTCGGTCACGTCACGGGCGAAAGAACAGACGCGACGGCCTTGCATGCGAGAGGGCGGGAGGAGGGGTTAATGCGTCCGATCCGAATGGGTTTTTACCTTTCAGATCTTCGCCTTCGACGTTTATCCCAGCTTTTGGCCAAGCGGTGTCTGGCAGGCGCGGCTCTCACTTGGTTTGCTGCCCGGCGGCGGGTCAGGCATGACACCTCTTGCCCTACCACCGGTTCCCGGCGGAGCCGCCCCGAAATGGTCCTGGCCAAGCGACGCAGGGAGCGCGGACGCCCCGTCCGTAACCGGGCCGCCGCCGTCCCGCGACCGTCGTCCACCTTCCGGCTTCCGGCTCCCCTCCTCACGCGTCGATCAGGTCGCGCGTGCCGCCGAAGGTAAAATTCTTCACCATCGGTTTGTCGAGGAAATCGTGCGGAAACCCGAGTTCGACGGCGCTCGCCTGACCCAACGCCTGCAACTGTCCGGCGGAGAGGTGCAGGTCGACGATCGCCAAGTTGGCGTCGAGTTGTTCCAACTTCCGCGCGCCCACGATGGGGATGACGGGTTGAGCCCGGTGCCGCAACCACGCCAGGGCAACCTGCGCGGGCGAGCGGCCGGTCTCGGCGGCCACGGCCTTGACGGCTTCGATCACCCGGTTGACCCGGTCGCGGTTGCCGACGAACTGCTGCATGTCTTCGCTGTCCAGGCGACTCTTGCCGTCCTCGCTTTTCACGCCGTCCTCAGTGACGGTGTACTTGCCGCTGAGCAATCCGTTGGAAAGCGGGCTCCAAGCCGTCACGGTCAGGCCTAGGGCGGCGGCCATGGGCACCAGTTCACGTTCCGGGGTGCGCTCCAATAGGCTGTACTCGATCTGCAGCCCGACGAACGGCGACCAGCCGCGCAGTTCGGCCAGGGTGTTGGCCCGCGCCACCCACCACGCTGCGGCGTCGGACACCCCGACGTAAAGCACCTTGCCCGCACGCACAAGGTCGTCGAGGCCGCGCATCACCTCTTCCACAGGCGTGATCCGGTCCCAGATGTGCATCCAGTAAAGGTCGATCCGGTCGGTCTGCAGCCGTTGCAAACTTTTCTCGACCGCCTGCACCATGCTCTTGCGGTGGTTGCCGGCGGCGTTGGGGTCCTTGCCCGGTGCGGCGTTGGTGTACTTGGTGGCCAGCACCACCTCGTCGCGGTGGCCGGACATGAATTCGCCCAAAAACTTCTCGCTGGTGCCGCCGGTGTAGAGGTTGGCGGTGTCGACGAAGTTGCCGCCCGCGTCGCGGAAGCGGTCGTAGATGCGGCGGCTGTCGGCTTTGCCGGCACCCCAACCCCAATCTTCGCCAAAGGTCATGGTGCCCAAGCAAATTTCCGAAACGCGCAGCCCGCTCTTGCCCAGAAGTTGGTATCTCATGTGGTGTTCGGCCGCGCGCAGGACCGCCTCTCCCGGCCACCGAACGGCCGTGGGCATCCTTCTTCGCAAGCCAGTGGCAGGAGCGTGCGCACCGTGCGGCGAGCGCGCAAGCGGCGGTAAAACCGCCAACGGGCTGATCCACCTCTCAGCCGACCGGCAGACCGCGGCCGCAGTCGTCTCTAAGGGCTGATCCGTCGAAAACGCCTTGCGCCACCGTCAAACCATACTCCCCGCGGTGCGCCGTAGTCAGAGCCGACGTTGACGGCCGGGACGCCCAAGATTTGCTGCGGCCCCACGGCGCGGTGGGTATGGCCGCAGGCGATCCCCACCAATCTTTCGACGTGCGGCCGCAACGTTTCGCCCAGCAAACGGCTCCCCAAGTAAGCCCGGAAGAAGGCGATCGGCGGGTGAGGCCCCTGGCCGGGGGTGGGCGTGCCGAGCAATTCCTCAAACGGCGGCACGTGCGACACGAACAACACGGGGGCGTCCCCGGCATCGGCCAACCGGCGCCCGATCGCTTCGGCCTGTTGCCGGGCGACGGCCGGCGCGTCCAAACCGGCCGGCATCAACTGCACGTCGCGCCAACGCATCGGCCCGACTTCCGGGCAGTGCCCGCGCCCGTAATCTTCGGCACTGACGGTTAGGCTGCCGTAGCGCAAACCAGGGATGGCGAACCCGAGGTCGTAATGACCATAACCGCCCACAACGGTCAACCCAGGTAACGCCAAGTTTTCGACGTCCAGCAGAGTCACCTGGGCGGCCGCGGCGGCCGGACGCCAGACTTCCTCGACGACGGCCGGCAGGTCGCGGCACCGCCCGCGCGCCGCGTCGTGCAACCAAAAATCATGGTTTCCCAAGCAAACCGCCAACGGCCCTTCCGGAAAAACGGCGCGCAGGCTCTGGAGGCAGTTTGCCGCTTGCGGCGCACTCGCCAAGTCGCCTGCGACGACCAAGGCGTCCGGTTTGTGCCGCTCGATCCAGCCGCCCAATGCCTGAAGCGTGCGGTCGGCCGTCGCGCGGAGCAGGTGCAAGTCGGCCGTTAGCAGTACCTGCAGGTTGCTCACCGGTGGGTGATGAAACGCATCGCAGAGCCCGTCGCCTCCTTCGGCGTTCGGGTCAACCGGATCTGCCCGCCCCAAGCCGGCTCGCCGCTTGGGGCGCATCCCGAATCTCGCCAAACCCACCGCCGCCCGGCGTCTCCACCCGGATGGCATCCCCCGGTCGGACGGAGACCTCGGCGCAACTGGACAAAGTCTCCTCTTTGCCGTCATGACGACGGAGCAGAACGTTGCGACCCGTCGCGCCTGGTCCGCCGCCCGCCAAACCAAACGGCGCGATTACCCGGCTATTGGTGAGCAGCGAGACCGTCATCTCCTCACCAAACCGGATTTGGCGAACCAACCCGTCGCCACCTGGCTGACGGCCGGCTCCGCCGGATCCTCGGCGCACTTCGAACCGTTCCAGCACGACCGGGTACCGGGATTCCAACACCTCGGCATCGGTCAGTCGGGAGTTGGTCATGTGCGTGTGGACGGCGCTCGCCCCGGCAAACCCGGCGCCGGGGCCCGCGCCCCCCGCGCGGCGGGCGGGGTTTTTGTGGGGGGCCGG
>CAXUNV010000143.1:6683-9971 GCA_964252355.1 uncultured Chthoniobacterales bacterium
GTCTCGTAGTATTGGTGGCGACCGTTGCCGAAAGTGAAGTTGTTCATCGTGCCTTGGCCTGCGGCCAACACCCCGAGCGCGCCAAGCAGGGCGTTCACGACGGCTTGCGAAGTTTCCACGTTGCCCGCCACGACCGCGGCGGGCGGCGCCGGGGCGAGCATCGACCCGGGTGGGATCTTTACCGTGATCGCGTCGAGGCAACCTTCATTCAGCGGGATGTCGACGCCTACCAGGGTGCGAAATGCGTAGAGGACGGCAGCCCGCACGATCGCGGAGGGCGCGTTAAAGTTATCGCCCAGCTGCGGAGACGACCCGGTAAAATCCACCAGGGCACGCCGCTCAGTCCGGTTGACCTCAACGCGGACCTCGACCGTGGCTCCATTATCCAACGGGAGCCGGAACGAACCCGTCCGCAACTTCGTCAGGACGCGGCGCACGTGTTCGGCGGCGTTCTCCCGCACGTGGCGCATGTACGCGACCACCGTTTCCAACCCAAATCCCGCGACGACCCGTTCCAACTCGCGGACGCCTTGCGCATTGGCGGCGATCTGCGCTTGGACGTCGCCGACGTTGGCGTCGGGGTTGCGCGCCGGGTGACGGGCACCGGCCAGCGCGCGCCGAAATTCTTCCTCCCTAAACTCACCCGCCCGCACCAAAAGCAGCCCGGGAAGGCAAACCCCTTCGTCTTCAAGGCGTCGGCTGGCCGCCGGCATGGAACCCGGCGTAAGCCCGCCGACGTCGGCGTGGTGGCCGCGGCTCGCCACCCAGAACGACGGGGTGGCATTTCCCAAAAAAGCCGGCGTCACCACGGTGAGGTCGGGCAGGTGGGTGCCGCCTGCAAAGGGATCATTCGTCGCGTACGCGTCTCCCGCCTGCACGGTGCCGGCGAACCGGGCGCGGATGGCGCGCACGGTTTCGCCCATAGACCCGAGATGGACAGGCACGTGCGGCGCGTTCGCCACCAAGTGCGCCTCGGCGTCGAACACGGCGCACGAGAAATCGAGGCGCTCTTTGATGTTGACCGAATGGGCCGCCGCCTGAAGCACCCGGCCCATGCTTTCGGCGACGGAACCGAAGAGGTTGTTGAACAACTCGAGCAGGATGGGATCGGCGCGTTGGGTGTCCACGGCCGTCGCGACCCCGGGGCGGCGGGCGTGCCCACCGGCACCCGTCAGGATGAGATTACCTGGAGGATCGCAGCGCGCCTCCCAACCCGGATCAACGACGACGGTGGTCGTGCCCTCGACCACGATGGCTGGGCCAACCAGGGGTCCATCGTTCGCGCGCAAGCCCGCGCGCGCACGCCCCGGCACGTCGCGCCAACGGCCGTCGAAATACGCGCGGGTCCAGCCGTCCACCCTCTCGACCGGTCCCGCCGGCACCGGGACGTGCGGGACGGCAGAATTGTCCTGGTAGCGGCGGCGTGAAACCCCTTCGGCTACGACCGCCGCGATCACCAAGGGCGTTTGCGGCAAAGCAAACCCGAAGGCATCGCGATGCTTGGCGTGGTAAGCCGGGGCCAAGTCGCCGCGCTCCGCCGGCCAAGGCAGGTCGACCGCCGTGTTGGTGCCTTCGTAGCGGAGGCGGACCGTCCGCCGGACTTCGTCGGTCCCGGCACTCTGCGCGGAGAGTTCGTCCCGAACCTCCCGCATCAAGCGTTCCAGCGCCCCTTCTGCAAGCGACCAACCGTGGTCGTCGTCCAACCGGGCTTCCACCGAGACCTCGCGCAAGGCGCGCACGTCCGCCCGCCCGACGCCGTAGGCGGAGAGCACCCCCGCCAAGGGATGCACGGCCACTCGCCCCAACCCGAGGGCTTCGGCCACCAAGCAGGCGACCTGCCCGGCGGCACCCCCGAACGCGACCAAGGTATGGCCCCGGATCTCCCGACCGCGGCCAACGGACACGTTCCGGATGGCGCGCGCCACGTTCTCGACGGCGATGCGCAACGCTCCTGACGCCAGTTCCTCCGGCGACTTCCCGCCCACGGCCGTCGCGAGCGCGGCGAACGCCTTTTTCGTGGCGTCCCAGTCCAACCCAACGTCGCCCGCCGGCCCAAACACGCGCGGGAACCCGTCCACCGGGATCCGGCCGAGCAGGACGTTGCAGTCGGTCACCGTCAACGGGCCGCCTCGACCGTAACACGCCGGGCCGGGGTCAGCGCCCGCACTCTCCGGCCCCACGCGCAGGCGGCCGCCGTCAAACGTCACCACCGAACCGCCGCCGGCCGCCACGGTGTGGACGTCGACGGCCGGCACCGCCACGCGCAGGCCGCCCACCACCGTCTCCGCTCGCCTCGTCAGAGTGCCGTCGTGATGGCTGACGTCCGTCGAGGTTCCGCCCATGTCGAACGCGACGATGCCTTTGGCCCCAGCGTCTCCACCGGCGATCGCCGCAGCCACGGCACCGCCAGCCGGTCCCGACAAGATGGCGTGACGACCGGTGAATTGGGCCACGTCCGTCAAGCCGCCGTTTGAGGTCATGAAGCGGAGGGGCACGCCCCCCAACGCCCTCTGCAAATGCCCGACGTAACGGCGCAACCCCGGCGTCAGGTACGCGTCGGCCACCGCCGTGTTGCCACGGCTGACGATCCCGATCAGTCCGCCCGTTTCGTGGCTGGCGGTGACTTGCGCAAAGCCGAGTTCACGGGCAAGCGCCGCCAGCGCCTGCTCGTGCCGCGGATGACGATAGGCGTGCATGCCCACGATGGCCGCCGCCCCGATCCCGCGGCGGCGGGCGTCGGTGAACCGTCGGCGGGCTGCGTCCAAGTCCAACGGCTGCAACTCCTCGCCGTCGGCGGAGAGGCGTCCCGGCACTTCGATGACCTCTTCGTACAAGCCCGTGGGCAACCTGACTTCCAGGTCGAAGAGCCGCGGCCGTTGCTGAGTCCCGATCTGCAGCAGCCCAGACAACCCCGCGTTGAGCACCAGGGCCGTGCGTTCGCCCTTGCGTTCCAGCAACGCGTTGGTGGCCACCGTCGTGCCCATCGTCACCCCGGCGATGCGCTCCCTCGGCAACTCCGCGCCTGGACGCAACCCGAGCAGGTCGCGGATCCCTTGCACCGCGGCATCGTCGTACCGGCCCGGGTTGTCCGACAGGAGCTTGGCCACGCGCATGGTGCCGTCCGGCGCCCGCCCGATCACGTCGGTGAAGGTGCCGCCGCGGTCGATCCAAAACTCCCACCCCTCACCCATCGCACGGCCAGCTTCGGTGCGACCCACGCGTAGGGCAACCAAGGGCTGGAAGGCGGAAGCCGGCGGACACCAGGGTTGGCCGAACTGCGACCTTGGA
>CAXUNV010000144.1:0-9947 GCA_964252355.1 uncultured Chthoniobacterales bacterium
GGCGGGGCTGCGCGGGCCTTCGGGGGAAGGGCAGCTTCCCGCCTGCGCAGCGTAGCGCTGCGGGCAGGGCGCCGCCGGGCCGGAACGACGGGTGCAGCGGACCCTCGGAATCGTTCGCGCCCTGCTCAGAGCGAGACTTCAACCCCCGCCCGCAACGCACGCCGGGACCATCACGCGCAATCACGACTTCGCCGCGGCGCGAAAGGTTTCCATGAAGCTCAAGGACAAGATTGTCATTGTGACCGGTGCCGACAGCGGGATCGGCCAAGCCACCGCGGCGGTGTGCGCGCGCGAGGGGGCGCACGTCGTCATCGGCTACCACACCGATAAAGACGGCGCGGCGGAAACGGAACGCCAAGTGAAATCCGCCGGGACGCGGGCCGTGGTGGTGCAGGTCGACATCGGCCAGCCAGCCTCGGTCCAAGACCTGTTCGCCCGCACGCAGGAGACCTTGGGAACGCCGGATGTGCTCGTCGCGAACGCCGCCATCGCGCTAAGCGGCATCCCGGTGGCCGAGCTGGATGACGCGACTTTGGAGCAGGTGCTGCGGGTCGACTTGATGGGGCCGTTTTTCTGCGCGCGGTCCTTCATCCACGCGCGCAAGCAGGCAGGTCGCGGTGGGCGGCTGATCTTTATCGGGTCGGTGGCCGGCCATCTGCCGACGCCCGAAAGCGCCCCTTACGGCATGGCGAAAGCGGGGGTTAACTCCCTGGTGCGCAGCCTCTCGCGGGAATTGACCGAAGATAAAATCAACGTCAACGCCATCGCGCCCGGCCTGATCGCGACGCCCATGACGCAGGAGCGGCTGGATGACCCGGAGAAGCGCGACAAGTCGATGGAGAAGATCCCGTGGCACCGGCCCGGTCGGCCGGAGGAGATCGCGGAATTGGCGTTGTTCCTGGCCGCCGACACGGGAGATTACGTCACGGGTCAGACTTGGACCATGGACGGCGGATTGACGATGAACTGGGGTGGCGCTTGACCGCATCGGCGACATGCCTTGAGGTTCACGCCCATGGCTAACGATACGGCGACGGCAGATCCTCCAGGGACTGCGGCGGTGCGGGAGGTTTCCTCTGCCGAGGGCGGCGAGCCGGTGTCGGTTCCTCGTGCCATCGAGGCCCACGGCGTCATCGGCGACCAACGCACGGCGGCGTTGGTGGCCAACGACGGAACCATCGATTTTTTTTGTTGGCCCCGGTTCGACGGTCCCAGCGTGTTCGCGGCCCTGCTCGATCCCGAGCGCGGTGGGGCGTGGGAGATTTCGCCCGTGGCAAACGGCGGCGGGCGTGGGCGGCAAATGTACTTGCCCGAAACCAACGTGTTGCTCACGCGCTTCTCGGCGCCCGACGGGGTGGGTGAGATCACCGACTTCATGCCTTTTCCAGAGCCGGGCGGTGGTGCGCGGCTGATCCGGCGCGTGCGCGCCGTGCGAGGCGAGGTCTGTTGCCGCCTGCGCTGCACGCCGCGGCTGGAATACGCGCGCGCCGAGACCCGGGGGAGGGCAGGCGAGGGTGACGGTACGGTCCTTTTCAGCGCCGCGGGGGGTGGCGGACCCATCCTGCGCTTGGCGGGTTCGGTGCCGCTGCGCGTCGAACGAGGTGCCGACGGCGACGCTGCCGTCGCGGGCTTCACCTTGCGGGCTGGCGAGGAGGCTTGCTTCACGTTGCTTGACGCCAAGGAAACGCCCCCCGACCATGGGGAAGTCGACCGGTTGTTCCGCGAAGCCGTCGCGCATTGGCAGAAGTGGGCCGGACGCTCAACCTACAAGGGGCGTTGGCGCGAAGCGGTCACCCGTTCGGCCCTCGCGCTGAAGCTGCTGACCTCCGAAGAACACGGCTCCATCGCGGCCGCCGCCACCTTCGGCCTGCCGGAGTCGCCCGGCGGCGACAGGAATTGGGATTACCGCGCCACGTGGATCCGCGACGCGAGCTTCACCGTCTACGCCTTCGCGCGCCTGGGTTACCCCGAGGAGGCCAATGCCTTCATACAATGGGTCGGCGATCGCGTCGGCGAGTGCCCGCACGGCGACAGCTTGCGGATCATGTACGCCATCGATGGGGGCGCTCCGTTGGAGGAAACCGAACTCGCGCACCTGCGCGGCTATGGGGGTGCCGCCCCGGTCCGCGTCGGCAACGCGGCCTATGGGCAGGTGCAACTAGACATCTACGGCGAACTCATGGACGCGGTCTATTTGGCCAACAAGTACGGCCGTGCCACGCCCCGCGTCGGTTGGCAACGCGGGATCCGCATCTTGGAGCACCTTTGCGAACACTGGCGCGATCCTGACCAGGGAATTTGGGAGAGGCGCGGCGCGCCGCAGCATTGGCTGCACTCGCGGGTGATGTGCTGGGTCGCCCTCGACCGCGCCGTGCGGCTCGCGGAAAAGCGCTCCTTGCCTGCGCCGCTCGCGCGCTGGCAGGCGGTACGCGACGAGATCCACGCGAGCGTGTGGGAGGATTTCTGGGACGACGAGCGCGGCCATTTGGTGTCGATGAAAGGCGGCGCTGCGCTGGACGGAGCGATGCTGATGCTGCCGCTGGTGCGCTTCGTCAGCGCCACCGATCCAGATTGGCTGGCCACGCTGGACGCCATCGGTCGCGAACTGGTGGACGATCCCTTGGTGTACCGCTACCGGGATCCCGACGGCTTGGCCGGACGCGAGGGCGCGTTTACCGCCTGCTCGTTCTGGTATGCGGAATGCCTGGCGCGCGCCGGCCGATTGGCGGAGGCGCGCTTGGTTTTTGAAAAGATGCTTGGTTACGCCAATCACCTCGGGCTGTTTTCCGAGCAGGTCGGCCCTTCGGACGAAGCCCTCGGCAACACCCCGCAGGCGCTCACCCACTTGGCCCTCATCTCCGCGGCCTTCTATTTGGATCGCGAGCTGTCGAGTCCGGGGCAGACCCTCTGGCGGCCGTGAGCGGGGGGGCGGGACAAATTGCATCCATGACAACCATTGTATGAATTGCCTCAATCGAACCGGCCCAGCGTAGCGCCGGTGTTGGCATGCTAAAATCGCGCCTATGAGTGTTGCCGCACGCCAGCCGATGACGCTGCCGCAGTTCCTGGCTTGGGAGGAGCGACAGGAGGGGCGGTATGAATTCGACGGCTTCCGACCGGTCGCCAGGGCTGGCGGCACCGCGCACGATGATCTGGTGGTTAAGAATGCCGAGTACCGCGCCACGCCTTCCATCGCGCGCTACGTCATCCTGCAACAGGTTCGTGCTGGGGCGATCGTTTTCACCCGCAAAGGCGAGGATTGGGTTACTGAAATCGTCGGTGGCGACGGCGTGTTGCGCATGCCGGAAATCGGCGTGGAGATTCCGCTGACAGAAATCTACGCCGACGTTGGAACCACGGCTGGGCAGGAAGAGACACCGGGGCGTGGGTAGCCGGGTATGCCGGCACCCGGTCGCCAGCGGCCATCGCCAGGGCTTGGTAGGGCAAGGCGAGGTCAACGAGACGCCGCCGGTGTGGAATTAGGCTGGAGCCGGCTGCAGGAACCGTTCGCGCCTTACTCAGACGGGGCGGGAAGACCTTGACGGCGTCCCAGAGTCGTTTGAGGCCCGGCTCAGACCGCTCGGCAGTCATCTTCGGCTGGCAGCGGCTCCTGAGGGCCGACCGGGTCTTCGCCCCACCGCATCACCCGCGAGTCCCGGCCCCTTCTCGGCGACCGCCAACCCGCAACCGCCGCTCCGGCCCCTCATTTTCCCGCCAGGATGCTCGTGAAACGCTGTTGCCCCTCGCGCACGGCCCCGTCCACGCCGGTCCCAAACACCGCCTGTTGAAACATGGCGAGCCAAGGCCCGTTCTGGTCGTTGAACAACTCGTTGTACTTCAGGCTGTAAGGGGTCCGCCCAGCCGCCATCATCTGCGCGCAAACCAAGTAGCGCGGATCCACCTTCTGCAGTTCTTCCCCGCCCAGGTCGGTCCGCACCGGCAGGCTGCCGTGTTTGGCAAAACCGTCGATCTGGACTTCGTCTCCCAAGCACCACTGGATGAACGACCACGCTTCTTCGACGTTTTTCGAACCTTTCGGGATGCCGATGGAATCGCCACCGGCGAAACTCGCCGTGCCGCCGTCCTTGCCAAAAAGGGGCGCGACCCCGAAGTCGATGCTCGGGTACTTCTCTTTCAGGATGCCGATGGAGAACGCGCCGAGGAAGCACATCCCCACTTTGCCGGTGGCGAACGTGGAGAAGAAACTCGTGCCGTTGTCACTCTTGGCGCCGGGCGGCACGTCACCCTCTTCCCAGAGCTTCCGGTAAAGCGCCAGGGTGTCGCGAACGGCGGGGTGATCCACGTTGGCCGACTTGCCGTCGGCGCTCAACAAGTCGCCGCCAGACGCCCAGACGAGCGGCCCGGCGGTGAAGATCATCGCGCCCGGGGCGGCTCCGGAAAAATAAAATCCCTTCACCCCGCCGCCGAGCGCAGAGATCTTCTTAGCAGCCGCCTCCACATCAGCGAAGTTGGCCGGCGGACGTTCCGGGTCTAACCCAGCCTTCCGGAAAAGTTCCTTGTTGTAGACCAACACGGAAGCCTCCGCGCTGAACGGCACGGAATAGAGCTTTTCCTCCCAGGTGCTCAACCGGATGTGGGACGGGCTGAGCTTGTCGAAGTACGGCAACGCTTTGGCCCGGTCCGTGAGGTCCGTCATCTGCCCAGCCGCGGCGAAGGCCGGCACGTAGATCAGGTCCGTCGCCACCACGTCCGGCGGCGCACCTCCCGCGATGGACGTGGCAAACTTCGTCACAAACTGGGCGGCCGGGACGATCGTGAGTTTGACCTGGGTGCCGCCCTTGGCGTTGTAGGTCTTGATCAACGGTTGGACCACCGCTTGGTCCGAATCGCGCACCCAAAAAGTGATGGATTTTTGGGCAAGCAGCGCCGGGGTGCCGGCAACCAGGGCGGAGAGCAGGAGGAACGTTTTTCGCATGGTCAGGTGGGGGGTGGGCTGTAGGTTGGATAACACAGAAAACAAACGTTTGGTGACGGGGAGGTCCGTCCGGGCGTTTAACTGATTTCAGGCGCGACGGTTGGAAACTCGGCCACGCGGATCCGGGCGCAGCCGAACGGGACCAAGTCAAGCTGATGGGTGGGCATCGAAGTCTCGGCCGGGTTGGGCACAGGGCCAGCCGAGTTCTCCTGCAACCGCCAGCCCGGGACGGGACGCCCGGCCACCCGCACCGTGACTGGCGCGGTGACGTCGCGGCCCCGCATCTGGATCCCGACCGGCGGGGCCGTCACCGGGTGAAGCTTTGCTTGCACCTCGCCCGAGGCGAACGGCACCAAGCCGAAGTTCCAAGACTGCCGCGCGCGCACTTCGTAATCGCCAAAACCGGCGGAACCGGGGATGCGTTCCCAGATCTCGCCGGGGGAGAGGGCCATGACCCAAGGACCGCAGAGCACCGAGACCGCCCCCGACGGGCGGTCGACGATCTCTGGCGTCATCGGCAACCGTAGTTCAACACGGTCGCCCGGCCGCCACTGCCGGTGCAGGCGGGTCACCGGACCCGCCGGGGTCTCGGTCGGGCCGTCGCCGACACGGAGCTCCGGCGCCCGGCACCAGCCCGGGATCCGCAGCGCAAGGGAAAACGTCGCCGGCTCCGCCGGGTCCACCTCGAAGGTGACCCGGTCGCCGAACGGGTAATCGGTCCGCGTCCGGATTGAAACCGTCGTTCCTGCCACGGAGGCGGTGGCCCGCGACGGGGCGTACGCGACGGGCGCCAGCGTGTCGTCACCCGTTTGCCACAGGGATCGCACCAGCTTCGGCCACCCCTGATGCAGGTTGGCGGTGCAACAGCCAAAGTGCGGTTCCAAACCGAAGGTGTTCGCGTCGTCCGAAGAGAAGGTCCAGTTCCGCCGGGCGACCGAGCACCAGACTTGGTTCGTCTGCTGGTGGTACTGGTGCGACCGGAGGTCCGCGCTCAGGTGGCTGGCCAAGGCGTTGTAAGCCACGCGCTCGATGCGGTCTCCCAAAGAAAGGTCGCCGAAGATCCGCACCGCCTCCTCCAACGTGTGGAGGAACTCCACCACCGCGCAGAGTTCCACGCCGTGTTCCGAAGCGGTGCCGGCGAGCCATTCATCCCCGGAGAAGATGCCCGTCACCAGACCGTGGTGGCGATCGAGGTTGACAAGCGCTTCTTGAAACGTCGCCAGCGGGGCGCGCGACCCGGTGCAGAGTGCCTGCGCGAGCGCGCCGCGCAAACCCATCGCGACGTTCACGACGTGGGTGCGGTGGTCGAAGCGGGTGGCGGGACCTTCGAGCAGGTCACGGGTGAGGTACGCGTTCCAATCGAGCGTCTGCCGCAGCAGCAGGTCGATTAGGTCGTCGAGGAACGGCTGTGGGGAACGGTCCTTGAACCAGAGAGCCACCAGGGCGTTGTCCGCCCCACGGGCCTGACCCCAGTCGCGCAGCGGCCGCGTGGGCAGGTGCGCGAGTTGGTGACGGAAATAGGCCTCCATCAGCTCCAGGACACGGTCGTCTCCGGTGGCGTCCTGGTGTTGCGCCAAAGCTTTCAGCGCCACCATCCGCGGCCACCAATCGTCGTTGGACGCCGGGCCGAAAAAACCGTCTGGGCGTTGGCTGGCCAAAATTGCCTCCACCCAGCGCTGGGCTTTGGTTAGGAGCAACTCATCGTTGAGCGCGTGAGCCAACGGCACCAGCCCGTCTAGGTAATAGGGACCGCGTTCCCAATCTTCGCCGTCCCCACCCAGCCACGCGCTGCTTGGACCGCAATCGGGAAAAATCTCCTCCAAGGCGCCCGTCAACCCGGAGGCTTGCAAACGGAGTTGGTCCTCGAGCCAACCTTCCGGGCGAATGGTGCCGAGGCGAAGTGCTGCGAAGGATGGAAGGTCCGTTTGGTTCATCGCTAGGTTGGTAACTGTTTTGTTAGGTTCACTTGACCGCGCCCGCCGTCAGGCCCCCGACGTAGTGGCGTTGGAAAAGCAGGAACAGCAACGCGCAAGGCAGGAGGGTCACCGTGATGCCGGCCTGCATCAGACCCCAGTCCACCCGGCCCAAGTCGCCGCTTTGCGCGTTCAACAGCATGATCGGCAAGGTGAAACGGTCCGCGTCCGTCAAGAAGATGAGCGCCGCGAGGAACTCGTTCCAAGAAGCCAAAAACGCGAACAGGGCCACCGTCACCACTCCGGGCACCGCTACCGGCAGGAGCACCCGGAGCAGCAAACCCAGGGAATTACACCCGTCGATCGCGGCGGCGTCATCGAGCTCCCGCGGGATCGCGTCGAAGCAGTTCCGCATCATGAACACCGAAAACGGGAGCTGCAACGTGACGTTGACCAGCGCAAGGCCGAGCAGGGAGTTTTGCAGGCCCAACGCGCGCAGCACCAGAAACAACGGCGTGAGGATCGATTGAAAAGGGACCATCAAAGTGATCAGCACGGTCATGAACAGCGTGCTTTTCAGGGGGAAGTGGAACCGGGAAAAACCGTACCCGGCCATGCCCGCGACCTGCAGGCTGTTCCCAAAATAGTGCGCGAGCCCGTCACCGTACCGCCAGAGGGCAAGGAAGTTTTCCAGGGAGAGGCGGCTCGGCCAGAGGTTGGGCGGCGAAGCGTTGGCCTCCTCCGAGGTTTTGAGCGCGGCCAGCGCCGACCAAAGCAGCGGGAAAAGGAAGGTGGCCGCGAGCGCCGCACCGAGGACGTAAAAAGCGGTGCGGCGGAAAGGAACGGCACGTGCGGCAGAGGCGCTCATAGGGGAGAGGGTCAACGCGCCGCCCGGCGCAGGACGAGCAACTGCGCGGCGGTCAGCGCCGTCAAAATGACCATCAAAACCAGCGACATGGCGGCGCCGTAGCCGAGCTTGAAGTAGGTGAAGGAAGCTCGGTAAATCCAGTAGACCACGGTGATGGTCGAATTGTTGGGTCCGCCGCCGGTCATGATGAAAAATTGGTCGAACGCCAAGAACGAGCCGACGACCGACATGATGAGCGCCAGCGCCAGCGTCGGGCGGAGCAGCGGCAAAGTGATGCGCGTCTGCAACTGCCACCGGTTCGCCCCGTCCAGGCGCGCCGCCTCGTAGAGTTCGGCGGGGATCGCCTGCAAACCGACTAGCAGGAGCACCATCGAGAAACCCACGGTCTTCCAAACGACCATGGCGAGCACCGCAACGAAGGCCGTGCCGGCGTTGCTCAAAGCCGGTTCCTGCAAGAAACCCAAGCCGCTGAAGATTTGGTGTAGGATGCCCACTTGGTCGTTGAGCAGCCAAACCCAGAGCAGGCTGGCCGGCCCCAACCCGATGACCACCGGCAGGAAGTAGAGGGTGCGCAGCACGCCCACGCCGCGGAGCCGGCGGTTCACCAAATGAGCCAGACCGTATGCCGGCAAGAAAATGGCCGGGGTGATCAGGGCGGTGTATTTGGCGGTAAACCCTAAGCTCGACCAAAAGGTGCGATCGGCGAAGAGCGCCTGAAAATTGCCCACGCCGCGGAACGACGGCGTGCCCATCAGCGGCCAGTCGTGGAGCGCCATCCCCCCCAACAACGCCAGCGGCGTCAGGAAGAACAGCCCGACGGTGGCGAGCGCCGGCGCGATGTAGAGGTAACCGCGCGCGTCGTAAGGTCGGTCAACCGATCGTCCCGGCTTACGTCGGGCCCGGGCAGGCGTGCCGGCAGGCACCTCCAGCGCCGCCTTGGCGCTCACCGGCAGCCGGTCCGCCGTCGGTTTCTCAGCCCTCACGCCCTTCCCCCTTCCCGCGGTTGGTCTGGGCCGCCCGCTGAGGTTAATGCCCGTGCGGCGGCGGCGCCGCACGACTCCCGCACGACGAGCCGGCCCGGCACCCGGATCGGGTCGGAAGCGGCCAAGCCGGCGATGATCCCAAGGAGCAAGGCGCCGGCTTGGCGGCCAAGCTCGTGCAGGTTCATGTCGACGGTGGTCAGCGGCGGGCGGGTCGCGGCGGCGATGACCTCCCAATTGTCGTACCCGACCAGGGCCACGTCGTCCGGCACCCGCACCCCGAGTTCCCGCAACCCGTCAGCGACCCCGCGCGCGATCTGGTCGCTTCCGCAAAAGATCGCGTCGCTCCGGACTTCGAGGATCTCGCGGGCGGCCGCCCGGCCCCATTCCTCCGACCACGTGCCGTAACGCACCGCGTCGGTCGCCGCCCCCGCCTCGCGGGCGCAACGCCCGAATGCCTCCGCCCGCTCCCGCACGGCCAAAAACCGCGGGGGGCCGGTGACGTGGGCGAGCCGGTGCCGGCCAAGCCCCAGGAGGTGGCGGGTGGCCAGGGCTCCGCCGTAACCGTCATCGGGGAGCACGCAGCGCGCCCCGCCTGCGTTCGGCTGGGCGTACGCGTAGACCACCGGCACCCCGGACCGGCCCAGGTCCAGCGGGGGTCGGGGGTCGGTTCGGCGCGCCGTGACGATCAGGCCATCGACCCGTTTGTCTAGGAGGGCTTCCACATGCCGGCGTTCTCGGGCGGGATCGTCCGCGGCGTTGCAGAGGAACACCGACACGCGGGCTTCGCCAAGCGCGCTTTCGATCCCTTCCAACACCGGCATGCTGAACCGGCCAAAACTGTCGGTGGAGATGAGGCCGATGGTGAAGGTGCGCCGACGGTGCAGGCTGAGCGCCCATTCGTTGGGCCGAAAGTCAAGGGCGGTGGCGGCCTCGCGGACGCGTTGCCGGGTTTCGGGCCGGAGCTGGCCCAAGCCGTTGAGCGCTTTGGACGCGGTGCCGAGGCTGACGGCGGCGGCGCGGGCGACGTCCCGGATGGTGGCGGGACGAGGGGCGCGGGCAGGTTCCGGCGGGCCGGTTGGTGCGACGTCGTCGCTCATGGGGGGACAGGGCGGGGGAGGCCCGGTGAACGACGGTATCGGCCCGGGCAGAAGTCGTCAACGGAAAAGCTTTTCCGAAACCCGGGAGGGTCGGGGCGCCAGCGTTGCGCGCGAGACCCAAGGAATGCAGCCGCCCCCGCCCGCATCCCC
>CAXUNV010000145.1:0-9898 GCA_964252355.1 uncultured Chthoniobacterales bacterium
GGCGTCGCGCCAGAACACCGTTCGGGGCGCGGCGCGCCGACGGTGGAGTGTGGCCGGCGTGAGTCCAAATTGTGCCTTCAGCTCCGTCCCGGACCACGAACCACCTTCTGCCATTCGCAACACCTCAACGGCTCTCCGTCCTGCCTCGTAGGGGGCCGGATCGCCCGGTTTATGCGTCCCCCGTGCGCGCGCACGCCGTCCAGGATTGGGGCGTCGACCCGTTTCTACTAGTCGGGGATTTCCATTGATGGTTAGGACCTCAAAACTGAATCGGGTTTGCCCCTTTTTACGCGAGGTCAGCAGCCGTTTTTTGAAATCGTCTACAACTTGGTCGATTTGCTCAGGGGCAAAATCCGCTGCCGTAGCACCCGTGATGGGTTTTGCGCCTCGGCGGCCCACTCCCATGTTCCATGCTGCCGAAGTTTTCCGCGCGGTTGCTGTTTTCACCGGGTCACCGTAATCAACCAAATTAACCAGATCAAGGGCTTCGCGCCGTGAACCTCCCGACCATCCGACCCGTGACGGTTCGATTGGGCGCTCCCGCGCTGCTCCCGCCAGGAACTCGCCGTTCCTTTCGTGCCACGGCTGCAGGGTCACCATCCCGCAACACCGCCGCCGCGAGCTGGTGTGGCCAGAGCCGCGGGGAGGCGGGTGCCCTGGTGCGTCGGCAAACAGGTGGAATCTCCGCAACCTTGGGGCTCCGCAAAGCGGGCCGCGCCCCAAACTTGGCAATCGTGCCGCAATCTTGGCACTCTTGCGCCATGGCCAAGCTGCGGGTGGTGTTCATGGGGACGGGCGACATCGGGTTGCCGACGCTTCGCTTCCTTCTGTCGGAAGGCCTCCTCCAGACCGTGGGAGTGGTGACCCAGCCGGATCGCCCGGTTGGGCGCGCGCAAACGGTGACCCCGCCCGCGCCAAAACGTTTGGCGGCAGAGGCGGGCGTGCCGGTGTTGCAACCCGAGCGGTTGCGCCGTCCTGAGGCCGTGGAGGCTTTGCGGGCATTGGCGCCTGATCTGGTCGTCGTGATGGCTTATGGGCAGATCCTGCCAAAATCGGTTCTCGATTTGCCGACCGTGGCCTGCCTCAACCTGCATGCCTCGCTGTTGCCACGTCACCGCGGAGCCGCGCCCATCCAAGCCGCCATCCTGGCCGGAGATCGGGAGAGCGGCATCACGGTGATGCACATGGCCGAAGGGTTGGACACGGGAGACGTGGTGCTGCGCCGCGTGCTGCCGATCCGACGCCGCGAGACCGGCGGGAGCTTGCACGATCGGTTGGCGGACTTGGCGCCCGCGGCGCTGGCCGAGGCGTTGCCGCCGCTTTTGGCGGGGAACGCGCCACGCGAAAGGCAGGACGACGCCTCCGCCACGTACGCCGCGAAGCTTGACCGGGACTCGGGTCGGATCGATTGGGCCGCGCCCGGTGGGCATCTCGACCTCCTCGTCCGGGCAATGGACCCATGGCCGGGGTCGTGGACGACGCTACACGAACCGGGTGGGGAGGGACGCCGCCTGAAGATTCATCGGGCGTTGCCGGTCCACCGTGCTCACGGCAAACCGGGGGTGATCATCCGGATCAGTGACCGCGGCGTGTTGGTAGGCGCGGGGACGGGAGGGTTGCTCCTGCGCGAGGCGCAGTTGGAGGGGAAACGCCGCCTGCCTGCGGAGGTGTGGGCGAGGGGCGCGCGGTTGGTGCCGGGTGCGCAGCTGGGCGAGTAACGGCAAGGAAGGTTCCGGGTTCCGCGTTTCGCGTTTCCGGGTTCCGCGTGGGGAAGGCGGGCGTCCCCGCCTGTCTACCGGCGACCAGCAGGCGGTGTCGATCGTGATCGCCATTTGCGCCGGGTGGAATGTCCGACGCTTGGTCCGCGTCGAGCTTAGAAAACACCTCCAAGCGGGAAAACGCCATGCTCACATCGGAACAACATGGCTGATGATGGCGAACGGGGCGCGATAGGGGCGAGCGACGCGCGCTGCCGGGGCCGTGCGCGCCTTTGCCAGAGCAAAGCTCAACCCACTTCGACGCCCGTGGAGAACACCTTGGGGTGGCTCCTGCTTTCCCTCGTGTCCTTTGTGACCTTCTGTGCAAAGATCTCTGCCGGGAGCCCGGAGTGCGCGCCAGCGACTGGCATCCGCCCTTGTTCCGGCCCGGCGGCGTCTCGTAAAACCACCTCTCCCTTCGTTACCTTCTGTTCAATTTCTTCCGGTAACTGGGAACTGACAACGGGGGAACCTCAGCTGGCCGCCCCGACCGGTGCAGGCGACTCCCGCGGCGCCTCCGTGCGCCGCCGGCGGCGGCCCAAACCGCGCAGCCGTTCCAGATAAAGGTAAATGATGGGCGTGGTGTAGAGCGTGAGGAGTTGCGAGACCGCCAAACCGCCGATCACCGCCACGCCGAGCGGTTGGCGGAATTCGGCGCCGTTGCCGTGGCCCAACGCCAGCGGCACCGCGCCGAAGAGGGCGGCGAGCGTGGTCATGAGGATGGGTCGAAGCCGGACGCAACAGGCCTCATAGATCGCCTCTTTGGGCGACAAACCCCGTTCGCGTTGGGCTTCCAAGGCGAAATCTACCATCATGATCGCGTTCTTTTTAACGATGCCGATGAGGAGGATGAGCCCGATGATCGAGACGATGGACAACTCGATCTGCCAGAAGTAAAGGGCGAGCAGCGCACCCAGGCCGGCCGACGGCAACGTCGAGAGGATCGTGATCGGGTGGATGAAGCTTTCGTAGAGGACGCCCAGCACGATGTAGACGGTCAGCAGCGCCGTAAGGATCAAGACCGGTTGGCTGGCGAGGGACGACTGGAAGACCTGGGCGGCGCCCTGGAAGCTGCCGCGGATGTCGGCCGGAAACCCGATCTCCCGGGAGGCGCGGGCAATGATCTCGGTCGCCTGCTGCAGCGAAGCGCCCCCGTTGAGGTTAAACGAAACCGTGATCGCCGGGAACTGGCCCTGGTGCGAAATGCTCGTCGGCGTGTTGCCGGTTTCGAAACGCGCCAACGCGCTCAAGGGCACCTGGACGCCGGTGTTGGAAACCACGTAGATCGCGTCCAACTTCGACGGATCATCCTGAAACCGTGGCTCGGCTTCGAGGATCACGTGGAATTGGTCGCGTTCCGTGTAGGTTTTGGCGACCTGCCGCTGGCCGAAGGCGCTGTAAAGGGCGTCGTCGATCATCTGGGGGGTGATTCCCAAACGCGACGCCTTTTCGCGGTCAACGACCACATTCGACTGCAGCCCGCGGAATTGTTGGTCGGTGGTGAGGTCTTGGAAAATCGGTTCCTTTTTCAGGCGGTCGATCAGCTTGGGCGTCCACTCGACGAGGTCCGGATAACTGGGGCCTTGCAGGGCGTAAAGGTATTGACCCTTGGCAGGACGCCCGCCGACCCGGATGTCCTGCACCGGCTGCAGGAAAGATCCGATGCCGGTGATGTGCGCCAACTTTGCCCGGAGCCGCGCGACAACGTCGAGCGCGGAAATCTTCCGTTCCTCCAGCGGCTTTAGCGTGACAAAAATCCTCCCGGAATTGCCGCTCCCGCCGCCGCCGCTGCCGACCGAAGAGCCGACGGCCTGGACGGCCGGGTCAGCCGCCACGATCCCGTCGACGAGCTGTTCTTTGGCCACCATCGCGTCGAAAGAGATGTCTTGGGCGGCCTCGGTGATGCCGGTGATCTGGCCGGTGTCCTGCGTCGGGAAGAACCCCTTCGGCACGACTCCGTACATGTGGATTGTGAACCCGATCGTGCCGAGCGTGACCAGCAGCATCAGGAACGAGTGGCGCAACGCCCAGCGCAGGCTGAGGGCGTAGCCGCCCTGCAACGCATCTAAGAACCACTCGGTCGCGCGCGTGAAGGCGTTCGGCCTCTTTCCCTCCTCTTCAGGCCGCAAGAACCGGGCGCAAAGCATCGGGGTCAGCGTGAGGGAGACGATCCCGGAGATGAGGACGGCCGCGGCAAGGGTGACGGAGAACTCGTGGAAGAAGCGGCCGATGATCCCACCCATGAGCAGTAACGGGATGAAAACCGCGATGAGGGAGACGGTGATCGAGATCACCGTGAAGCCGATCTGCCGCGACCCGCGCAGGGCCGCCTCCAACGGCGAGTAACCTTCCTCAAGGAAACGGACGATGTTTTCCAACACGACAATCGCGTCGTCGACGACGAAGCCGACCGCGATGGTCAGCGCCATCAGCGAGATGTTGTCGAGGCTGAAGCGGAGGAAATACATGGCCGCGAACGTGCCGGCCAGGGAGATCGGGACGATGACGCTGGCGATGAAGGTCGGCCAGAACTTCCGCAGGAAGATGAAGCAGACCATCACCACCAACGCGACGCTGATGCTAAGGCTGACTTGTACGTCGCGGACCGAGGCGCGGATGGTGAGGGTCCGGTCGCTGAAGACGTCGAGGTGCACCGCCGGCGGCAACCACCGGCGCATCTGTGGGAGCTCCGCTTTGATCCGGTCGACCGTCTGGATCACGTTCGCGTCGGATTGTTTCCGGACGAAGAGGAGGACGGCGCGTTTGCCGTTGTACCAGCCAGCCTGGAGCCGGTTTTCGTTGGCGTCAACGACCTTGGCGACGGTGCTGAGCGGGATCGGCACGCCGTTGCGTTGGGCGACGATGAGCCCCTCGTAGTCGGAGGCTTTGAGGAGTTGGTCGTTGCTGTTGATGGTGAAGCTGAGATCACCGCCCGAAAGGCTACCTTTGGGCAGGTCCTGGGTGGAGGTCTGGAGGAACTGCCGCACCGTTTCGACGCTCATCCCCATCGCGGCGAGCGCGCCAGGGTTCACCTGGACCCGGACGGCGGACTTGGCGCCACCGCCGATGTCGACTTGGCTGACGCCCGGTACTTGGGAGATCCGTGGCACCAAAAGTTGGTTGGCGAAGTTGTAGATTTCGGAAAGGCGGAACGCGTCCGAGGTGAGCGCAAGGATGATGACCGGTGCGTCCGAGGGGTTGGCCTTGCGATAGCTCGGCGGCGACGGCAACGAGGGCGGCAGTTCGTTCTGGGCGGCGTTGATGGCGGCTTGGACGTCGCGGGCAGCGCCTTCGACGTCCCGGTTGAGGTCGAACTGGAGCACGACGGACGCGCTGCCGGTCTGGCTTGTGGAAGTCATTTCCGTGACGCCCGGGATGTTGGCAAAGCGCCGCTCCAGCGGGGCGGCCAAGGAAGTGGCGGCCGTCTCGGGGTCGCACCCCGGGAGTTGGGCGTTGACGATGATCGTCGGCAGGTCGACCTGGGGCAGCGGCGCGACGGGCAGGGATACATAGGCGACCGCACCACCCAAGATGATCCCGAGCGCCAGCAGGGAAGTGGCGATGGGTCGACGGATGAAAAGTTCAGAGGGGTTCACGAAGGGGAATGACAAAGGCCAGAGGCCAGCGGCCAAAGCGGAACGCGCGGCCGCCGTGCTTTCGGTAAGATCCATGCCGCCCGCCCGGCGGCTTCCCGGGCGTCCGGTAGGGCGCCTCTGGTGTGGTTCGGCCTTTGCCCTCTGGCCGTTGTCATTTGGCCTTTCATCGCACCTCCGCCGGTTCCGGCGCAGGCGCGGGCGCGGGCGTGGCCTTGCCGCCCCGGCGTTTGGGGCCTTGCCGGCGCGAGAGCAACTTACCCAGACGATCCAAGTAAAGATAGATCACCGGCGTGGTGTAAAGGGTGAGCACCTGCGAGACGAGGAGGCCGCCCACGATGGTGATGCCCAGCGGCCGGCGCAGTTCCGAGCCGGTGCCGGTGCCGACCGCCAGCGGCAAGGCGCCAAGCAGCGCAGCCATGGTGGTCATCATGATCGGCCGGAACCGCAGGAGGCAGGCTTCGTAGATGGCGCGCTCGGGCGAAAGCCCGCGGTCGCGTTCGGCGTCGAGTGCGAAGTCGATCATCATGATCGCGTTCTTTTTGACGATGCCGATCAGGAGGATGATGCCGATCAGCGCGATCAGCGAAAAGTCGATTCCGAAGAGCATCAAAGCCAGAAGCGCGCCGACGCCGGCCGAAGGGAGCGTGGAGAGGATGGTGATCGGGTGGATGTAGCTCTCGTAGAGCACCCCCAGGACGATGTAGATCACCACGATGGCGGCGAGGATGAGGTAGGGCTCGGATTTCAATGACGACTGGAACTCCGCCGCCGTCCCGGTGAAGGAGGTGGAGATCGTCTCCGGCATCCCGATCTCCGCCTGGGCGCGATCGATGGCTTCAACCGCTTGCCCCAACGACCCGTTCGGCCCGAGGTTGAACGAAAGGGTGACGGACGGGAACTGCGACTGGTGCGGGATAGCGAGCGGGCCGGTGACGGTGCGGTTGGTGGCAAAGCTCGACAAGGGCACCTGCTGGCCGGTGCTTGACGTGACGTAGATCTTGTCGAGGGCGTCGGGCGAATGCCGAAACCCGGGTTGCGCCTCGAGGATAACCCGGAACTGGTTCAGTTCGGTGAAGATGATCGAGATCTGGCGTTGGCCAAAACAATCGTAAAGCACGTTGTCAATAGCGCTCGTCGGCACGTTCAGCCGAGACGCTTTCTGGCGATCGACGTCGATGATCTCTTGCAGCCCGCTCGCTTGCTGGTCGCTGGCGACGTCCGCCAGTTCGGGCGCTTGCCGGAGACGGTCGAGCAGTTTCGGCGCCCATTGCTGAAGCTCGGCGGTGTCGGCGTCTTGCAGGTTGTACTGGAACTGCGTCCGGCTGACGCGGGTGTCGATCTGGAGATCCTGCACCGACTGCATGAAGAGCGAGACGCCCTCGATCCCTTCCGTCGCGCGCCGGAGCCGGGCCATGATCTCTTCCGCGCCAGACCGCCGCTGCTTGCGCGGTTTCAGCACGATGTAGATCCGCCCGGTGTTGGTCGTCGGGTTGACGGTTCCGGCGCCGACGAACGCGGCGACGCTGGCGACGTCGGGATCGCGGCCGACGGCGTCAGTCACCCGGCGCTGCCGTTCGAGCATGCCGCGGAACGAGATGTTCTGGGCGGCGTCGGTGACGCCGATGACCAGCCCGGTGTCTTGCTGCGGCAGCAACCCTTTTGGAATGGTCACGTAAAGGTAGAGGGTGGCGACCAGGGTGGCGATCGCCACCAGGAGCGTAATGAACCGGTGGCGTAGGACGGTTTTCAAACCCGCCTCGTAGACGCCCAGCATGCCGTCAAAAACCTTTTCGCTCCACGCGTAGAACCGCCCGTGGCGCTCCTGCCGGATCGGTTTCAAGAACCGGGCGCACATCATCGGCGTCAGCGTCAGGGAAACGACGGCGGAGACGAGGACCGCCACGCTCAGGGTGACCGCGAACTCGCGAAACAGCCGGCCGACAATCCCGGTCATAAAAAGCAGCGGGATGAAGACGGCGATGAGCGAGATGCTGAGGGAAATGACCGTGAAACCGATTTCGCGGGCGCCCTTAAGCGCGGCTTCCAATGGGTCCTCGCCTTCTTCAAGGTGGCGGAAAATGTTTTCGATCATCACGATGGCATCGTCGACGACGAAGCCGGTCGAGATCGTCAGTGCCATGAGGGAGAGGTTGTTGAGGGAATACCCAAGCCCGTACATGAACCCGAAGGTGCCCAGGAGCGACAGGGGCAAGGCGACGCTGGGGATGACGGTGGCCCAGAGTTTTCTTAGGAACAGGAAGATCACCAAAACGACCAACGCGACGGTTAGAAGCAGGGTGAACTGCACGTCTTCGACCGAGGCGCGGATGGTTTCGGTGCGGTCGGTCAAGACCGAAACCTTGACGGCAGGCGGGATGGAGGCGGTCAGCTTGGGCAGCAACGCTTTGATGCGGTCGACGGTGCCGATGATGTTGGCCCCCGGCTGCCGCTGCACGTCGACGAGCACGGCCGGTTTGGAGCCGACCCAAGCGGCGAGCTGATCGTTCTCCACCCCGTCGATGGTGGTGGCGACGTCTTTGAGTTGGACGGGCGCGCCTTTGCGGTAAGCGATGATCAACGGGGCGTAGTCTTCGGCTTTCAGGATCTGGTCGTTCGAACCGATGGTGTAGGATTGACGGCTGCCGTTGAAGGAGCCCTTCGGCGCGTTCACGTTGGCCGCGGCGATCCCGTTGCGCAGGTCTTCCGGGCCAAGGCCCAGGTTGGCCAGGGCGGCCGGGTTGAACTGGATGCGGACGGCGGGTTTTTGATTGCCCTCGATGGTGACCAGACCGACGCCGTCCACTTGGCTCAGCTTCTGGGCCAACAAGGTGTCGGCGTAGTCGTTCACCTTCTCAATCGGCACGGAGTCGGAGGTGATGGCGAGCGTCAGGATCGGGGTGTCCGCCGGGTTGACCTTGTTGTAGGTCGGCGGGTTGGGCAGGTCCGTCGGCAAGAAGCCGCGCGCGACGTTGATGGCCGCCTGCACGTCTTGGGCCGCCACGTCGATGTTGCGCCCCAGGTTGAATTGGAGCGTGACCGTGCTGATCCCGAACGCGCTCGTCGAGTTCATCGTGGTGAGGCCGCTGATCTGGCCGAATTGCGTCTCCAACGGCGTCGTCACGGACGAGCTCATCACCTCCGGGCTGGCCCCCGGGTAACGCGTGATCACCTGGATCGTCGGGAAGTCGACGGTCGGGAGCGACGAGATTGGCAGGAGGTTGTACGCCAGCACGCCGAGAAGGATCACCCCCGCCATGAGGAGGGAGGTGGCGATAGGGCGCCGGATGAAAGGTTCAGAAACGTTCATGCAAGCGGGGATGGACGCGGTGCGACGGCGGCGCTGGGCCGTCGGCAGGTGGAAGTCGCCTCACCAGCGATACGTCCGAGGTTTAAGCGCCGGCCGCGGCTGGAGCGCCGACGGCTGCGTTTGCGCCTGGAGCGCCGCCTGTCTGACCGGCGCTGCCCGGGGAGCCGTCGTGCCGGCGGCGGTTGCCGGGGGACGCGCCTACAGCCGGGCTACCGGCGTGGTCGGGCCCTTCCGGGGTGCGGTTGTCGCTCAAACCGTGGTCGGAGGCGTTGGTGATTTCAACCGGCGAGCCCGGCTGCAACCGGTACTGGCCGTCGACCACGACCCGTTCGCCCTGCCCAAGCCCAGAATCGACGAGGGCCTCGTTAGCTTCGATCAAGGCAACGGTGATCGGCCTCATCTCGGCGGTGTTGTCTGGTTTGATGACGTACGCGAACGAACCCTGCGGTCCGCGCTGCACCACGGGTGCCGGAACGATCAGACCGCCCTGGCGCGTCGTCACCAGTAACCGGGTGTTCACAAACTGACCGGGCCAGAGCGAGAGGTTTTCGTTCGCGAACGTGCCTTTCAATTTCACCGTGCCCGTCGTGGGATCGATTTGGTTGTCGACCACCGCCAAGGCGCCTTCGCCAAGCGGCTTCTTTCCATCGCGATCCACGGCGATGACTTTCAACGGGTCTTTACCCAGGTGCTCGTTCACTTGAGGCAACTGTTGTTGCGGCAGGTTGAACACCACCGAGATGGGGTGGAGTTGGGTGAGAAGCACTAAGCCGTTGGAATCCGAAGCGTGGACGATGTTGCCTTCGTCAACTTGCCGGACGCCCACCCGGCCGTCGATCGGCGCGGTGATGGTGCAGTAATCGAGCTGCGTTTTGGCGTTTTCCGCCGCCGCCTCGTCTGATTTCACCTGCGCTTCCAGACCGGCCACCGTGAATTTTTGGGTGTCGTAAGTCTGCTGGTCCAAGACCTTGCGGTTGAGCAATTCCGTGTCGCGCCCGAGGATGTTGCGGGCGCTCTCGAGCGCCGCTTCGTCCTGGGCTTTCTTGGCGATGGCGCCGTCGTAGGCGGCTTGGAACGGCCGCGCGTCGATGAGGGCCAACAGGTCGCCCTTCTTCACGTCCTGGCCTTCGGTGAAGGCGATCTTGATCACTTGGCCGTCCACCCGGGCACGGACGGTCACGGCATTGAAGGCCTGGACGGTGCCGATGGCATCGAGGTAGATCGGCACGTCCTTGCGT
>CAXUNV010000146.1:0-9875 GCA_964252355.1 uncultured Chthoniobacterales bacterium
GTCCCAGGACGGCCGAGACGCCCGCGCTCCCCTGCAAACCAGGCGGCTCCGCGAAGAGATCCCTCTTTAGCATTTGCGGTTTGCGATCTGCGACGAGTAACCTTGCCGCCATGCCCCTGCGCACGCCCGAGCCCGCCGCCCCACGCGCGGCACGCTCCCCGGAACTGGTCACCACGACCGCCATCCGCCCTCACCGCTTCAGCGTGAGGGACTACCACCGGTTAGGCGAAATCGGCGTGCTCGCCCCGGAGGCTCGGGTCGAGCTGCTCGACGGGGTGATCTGCGATATGTCACCGATCGGTTCACCCCACGGCGGTGCCGTCAACCGCTTGACTCGCGTTTTTGTAGATTTGCGCGGAGACCCACCGCGCTGGGTGGTCCAAGTGCAGAATCCCGTCCGCTTGAGCTCGCGGTCCGAGCCGGTGCCGGACCTAGCGCTGCTGCGCCCCCGGCCAGACACGGACGACTTCTACGATGCGGAGACGGCGAGACCGGTCGACGTGCTGCTCGTGGTGGAGGTGGCCGACACCACCTTGCGTCGCGACCGTGGGATCAAAGCCCAGCTCTACGCAAAGGCGGGAATCGTTGAGTACTGGATCCTGAACCTCAACGACCGCCAAGTGGAGGTGCATCGCGAGCCCAACTCGACCGCGGGCGTTTTTCGTTCGGTGCGCGTCGCCGCCGGCGAGGAACATCTGTCGCCAGCAGCCGTCCCGGAGGTTAGCATCCCGGTGCGGCGCCTGCTGCGAAATCCTGCCTGATCGCTCCCGCTCGGTCCCGCTCGGTCCCGAGCCCCTGCCATTTGGCATAGCCCGCGGCGCTTCCCACCAGGGATGGCGCGCGGTACGGTCGGCTTTCGACTCCGGCGCCGGCACCGCAACCTCCCTCCGTCCGCATGGCCACCTCACTTTTCGATTTGCAAGGCAAACGGATCCTGGTGACCGGGTCCAACGGCGGGATCGGCTTCCATCTGGCACGCGGCTTGGCCGAGCATGGCGCGACGACCATCCTGAACGGGCGCAACCCGGAGAAGTTGCGGACGGCGGCGGATGCCCTCCGGCGGGAAGGCTGGCACACCGAAGAAGCGGCGTTTGACGTCACGATCCCCGACGAAGTCGGTGCGGCGATCGACCGGCTGACGACGGCGGGCCCGGTCGACGTGTTGGTCAACAACGCCGGCGTCCAACGCCGGGGCCGGCTCGAAGAAATCAGTTTAGGGACTTGGAACGAGGTGCTTTCCACCAACCTGACCAGCGCATTCCTGGTCGCCCAGCGGGTGGTGCCGTCCATGATCGCGCGCGGCGGCGGCAAGATCGTCAACGTTTGCTCCTTGATGAGCGACGCCGCGCGCACGACCACCGGCCCGTACACCGCCGCAAAGGGCGGCCTCAAGATGCTGACCAAAGCCATGTGCGCGGACTGGGCCGCGCAAAACATCCAGGTCAACGCCATCGGCCCTGGTTACATCCTCACGGAGATGACGCAAGTGCTGGCCGACGACGCACCGTTCGATGCCTGGGTAAGGGCCCGCACGCCCGCACGCCGTTGGGGTCGCCCCGAAGAACTGGTCGGAGCCGCCGTCTTCCTGAGTTCGGCCGCGTCGGACTTCATCAACGGACAATTGATCTACGTCGACGGCGGCATGCTGTCCGTTTTGTAAGAACCCGGTTTGCGCAGCGCTCTTCTTCCCCACCTCCCATGAACGAATTTGCAGGGACACCCTGGCTCGTCTCGCTGGCCGTTTACGACGGCGATTTGGTGGCGGCACATGGTCAGGGGCACTTTGTCCGACTGGTCGCCGAGACCGGCGCCGACGGCGTGGAGATCCGCCATGAGCGGTTCCGCGATCCCACCCAGGAACTGCCCGAAGTGGCCGCCGCGATCCGCGAAGCCAGCCTAACGTGCGTACTTTCCGCCCCGGTCGCCGTCTACGACGCCGGGGGCGCCGTCCAGACAAAGGCCTTGCGATCGCTTCAAGAGGAAGCGGCTGCGCTCGGCGCGCCCGCGATCAAGGTCAACCTGGGCCGGTTCCGCCCGGGCATCTCCTCGTGCGCTTGGCCTGCTGGTGAAGCGGCGTGGTGGGTGGAGAACGACCAAACCGTCGAGGGCGGCGGTCTGTCGGCCTTTCGCACCTTCTTTGCGGAAGCGCCTCGCGAGGTCGGGATGACGTTCGACCTCGGAAACTGGGTTTGGGTGGGTGCGGACCCCCACGAGGCGGCGAAAAGCCTGCGGGACCGCACCCGTTACCTTCACATCAAAGCGGTGGAAGCCCGACCCACGCCCCACGCCGTCCCGCCGAACAATGCCCATTGGGAGACGGTCCAACAATTGTTGGGCAGGTTTCCTTCGGCTCTGCCGTGTGCACTCGAGTTTCCGATTCAGGGAACGGATCTGCAAGAGGAGACGGCTCGCTGGCTCCAACGGTTCCGCGCCGCTGGACGGGAAGTGCGGTCGACCAAAGGGGAGCATTTCGCATGAGCGACCGAACGGCCCCGCCGCGGTGGATCAGTGACCCGCAAGCCTACGAGTGCCCCGTGGAGATCACCGTGAAGACGATCGGCGGAAAGTGGAAACCCCTGATCCTGCACCATCTTTCCGAACGCGGCACCACGCGGTTCGGCGAACTCAAACGATTGTTGCGCGGGGTCACCCAACGCTCCCTCACCCTGCAGTTGCGGGAACTGGAACGGGACGGCTTGGTCGAGCGCCGCGCCTTTGGCGAGGTGCCCCCACGGGTGGAGTACTCGATGTCCGACTTTGGCCGGACGCTCTGCCCGCTGCTGGACGCCATGTGCGAATGGGGCGTGGCGTTCGCCGAGCGCAACGGCGGAATGTCGGCCGCCTTCGCCCGCAACGACAAACCCGCTCCCGACGCCTGCCGCCGCTAGCTAAGTAGCGGCAGCGGTATTGCCCAGGTCCGCGGCATCGCGGGTGTCGTCCATGTCGCGGCCCCGCACTTCGGGGATCCAATAGGTGGTGACGATGGTGGCCAAGGTCAGCAGCGCCAAGTAGGTCGCGATGGGAATCCAGGCAGGCACGCCCGCCCCGGGACCGCCCCCGTTGGCGTGCACCACCGCGGTGATGATGCCGGCCCCGAGCAGCGGGGCAATGCCGCCCGCAATCACGGCGGAAACCTCCCGCGCCAAAGCCACGCCGATGTACCGGTGGTGTGCCCCGAAGAGCTCCGGGAGCAACGCCCCTTGCACGCCGAACATGCCCCAGGTGCCCACCCCCAGCGCCACCGAGATCGCCAGCACGGAGCTGACCAAATCACCCCGGCTCAGGACCCACCAGACGGGGAACGCCAAAGCCAACTGCAAAAAGCCGAAACCGCGGTAAACCCGGACGCGCCCAAACCGATCGCTCAGGATGCCGGCAACCGGCGTGGTCACCGCGCCCAAGGTGGCCGCAGTCACCAAGCAGAGCGCGCCGATGCTCCCCTTGATTCCCACGATCTCCACGATGTAACTGATCGCGAGCGCTTGGTAGATGGACGAGCCGCCGTTCTCCGCGAACCGCAACCCGACGCCGAGCAACACCGTCTTTCGCGAAGTGCGCAACAAGTTGACCAACGGTTTGTCGGCAACCTGCTTCTTGGCTTCAAGTTTGGCGAAGGACGGCGACTCCTTCAGGTAAAGGCGGATGTAGATGGCGACGCCGACGATGAGGATGCTGGCCAGAAACGGCAGGCGCCAGAGCCAAGTCTTGGCCACGTCTTCGTTGTTTTTCAACAGCAGGAAGTAGACGAGCGCGGCCAAGATGGTGCCGAGTTGGATGCCCAGAAACGGGAGCGAGGCAAAAAAGCCCCGCTTCTGTCGGGGCGCGTACTCGCTCATCAGCACCGCGGCCCCGGCCTGTTCCGCCCCGGCCCCAAGACCCTGCGTCACCCGCAGAAGGATCAGCAGGATCGGCGCGAGGGCGCCGACGGAGGCATAAGTTGGCAACACGCCGATCAATGTGCTCGACAACCCCATCAAGAGCACCGTGGCAAGCAGCACAAACTTCCGCCCCAAGCGATCGCCCAACGAACCGAAGATGATCCCGCCGAATGGCCGCACCGCAAAGCCGATGAAATAGGTCGCAAAACTCGCGATCAACCCGACCCCCGCCGCTTGGGTGGGAAAGAACAGCGGCCCGAAGATCAAGGCAGAGGCCAAGCTGTAGAGGGCGAAATCGTAGTATTCCAAGGCGCTTCCGAGCGAACTGGCCCAGGCTGCCCGGTAGAGGTCGGCTTTCGTGATCCCGTTCTCGCCGGCGGCAACGTCGTCGGAAAACGCCTCTTCGCTACTTTGGATGCTCATGGTGTGGGGGTGGACGGTGGGGACAAGGGCGGGTGCAGAAGATGGGAGCGACCGCGACGGTGGCAGCGCGGGCGAAGGGGCTCAGGCGTCGAGTTTGGCAAGGGCATCGTGCAAGGCGACCTCCATCGCCTCGAGGGGAGCTTTCGCGCCGGTGTAACGCTCCACTTGGCCGCAAGCTTGGTGCAAAAGCATGCGGGTGCCAGGCACGGTCCGACATCCGGCCTTTTCCGCCGCGGCCAGGAGTTTCGTGCGCGGCGGGATGAACGCGACGTCCATGACGACGAGCCCGGCGGGCAAGTCCCGGGTGACGGGCGATGCTGCCGCGTCGCGGAACCCCACGGAGGTTGCGTTCAACAACACGTCGAACGCGCCGGGATCGAACTCGTTCAGCGCACCGCCAAAGTTAGCGCCGACTGCTTCGGCGAGCTGCTGGCCGCGTTTGGCGGTTCGGTTGAAGACCGTCACGGCGGCGCCTTCGTCAAGCAACCCGTGCGCGACGGCCTTGGCCGCGCCACCGGCACCCAACACGGCCGTCCGTTTACCCCGGAGTTCCGTCACCTCGCGCAACGCCCGCATCGCGCCCTCGGCATCGGTATTATACCCGGTCAAGCGCCCGCCCTCCTGGCTGATCGTGTTTACCGCGCCGATCCGCGCCGCCCCGGGATCCAGGCTATCCAGGAATGGCACGACGGCCTCTTTGTACGGGATCGACACGTTCAAACCACGGATGCCCAAAGTCCGCGCGGCCGCGATGGCACGCTCAGGATCGTCCACGCCGAAACAGACGAAGGTGTAATCAAGGCCCAACGCGCGGTAGGCGGCGTTATGGATCATCACGCCTAACGAGAACGGTTCCGCCATGATGGAACCACACAGGGTCGGGATCGATTTGGGCATACGCGGGCAGGCCGTCTTAGAACTTCATGAGGAGGTTGAGATGGATCGTCTCGCTGACGTTGCGGTCGGCGACCGGCACGTTGCCAAGCACCGACCGGATCTGGCCGGCGCTGTCCGTGTAATTCCTTTGGTAGAGGTCGGACGTCAGGTTCCACGCCAGAAAGACGTTGAGGTTCAGAATCATGTAATCCGTCACGTTGTAGGTCCACCCGAAGACGAACCCCTGCATGTTCAGCCTTTTGCCGCCAAAGTCGGAGTTCGGCAGGTTCGGGTTCATCGACACCAACCCCTGCTGACGCCAGTTCACGTAAGCGGAAAAGTCGCCCTTCCTGGCGTTGTCGCCCACCTGCAGGCCGACGAGGTAGGCCAAACGATCATCCGTCGAGGCATGCCAAAGCTGATCGTTGCGGTTGACGATGTCACCATAGATCCCGCTGGGGCGCGTCACCGCCGAACCTGGGGGTAAGATCGTGCCGTCGGACAACACGCGCGTGGTGATCCTCGCGTAGTCGTCGAAGCGGTCAGCACCTTTCAGGTTGTAGCTGCCATCCCAGTAGAGTTTGACGGGCACCTTGCCGATTTTGAAAGAGAAGTCGCCGGGAAAAAGGAAGTAGAGCTCGTCTTTGGTCTCGCCCACGACGGGCAGGCTGCCGACGCCGTTGGGTCCCACGTTAGGGATGGTGGCATCGGCAAACGGATCGCCGTTGGAAAGCGGACCGGCGACGTGCGCCGCGTTCCAAGCCATCAATTCCGGCGCGATGGTGAGCGACCACCCGTTCGGTGAATGGTAACTGGCGAGCAACTGTTCCACAAACTGGTAGGAATCCGTGCTGTTGCTTTTGCCCAGCCGGTACTCGTCGTTGTCGGAAAAGATGAACTGCGCGCTGATCAGGCTTAACGCCGGCCCGCGGAGCGGAAACGGCGACATGTTGGGCGTATCCTTAGGCGCTTCCGTCTTGGCGAGTCTGCCAAAAGAAAGGTCAAAGAACCGGTCGAAATCGATCCGTTCCACCAAACCTTGCGGGCTCACGGCGGGATCCCAGATGAGGTCCGTGGTGTAGAGGGGATTGGATTGTTTGCCGGCGACGACCGTAAACCCGGGCACCGGCCGCCAGCCTAGGTAAGCTCGGTTTAGGTAAAGGCCGTAGTTGTCGAAACCTTGCGTGTACGTTTGGGTCGTCGAATCAGCGTTCCGGACGGTTTGCAGGGTGACGCCTCCAAAGAAGTTGCCCGCCAGTTTAAACTCGGCGTTGAGCCGCAGCCGAAAACGCCAGCGGTTGAACTGGTTGTCGTGCGCCGCGTTGGCCAGTTGCGTCTGGTATTTGTCCCACTGCCAACGGAGGCGCACGTCGCCGAACAGGTCGAGCTCCCTCACCCACGAGCCGACCCCGATGCGCGGAAAGAGTTGCGGTTGGGAAGCCCCTTCCCCTTCGATGGCCCGCAGCTCCTGCTCGGTCAGCAGGCCTTTGCGCGCGAGCAGTTCCGCCAAGGGGCTGAGCTCCGCGGCTCCGGCCACGACCGCCAGGGCCAGAAAAGTGAGCGCTAGCGAAAACCTTCGGAGGCTCATGCGTTCAGCGGTCTGGTCGCGCGCTCAACCACAACGCGCCCGCGCCGCCTCCGGGTTCACCACGAACCGGCACGGTGCACCGGACAGGACTTCGATGAGGTTGTCGACCGCCCGCTGCGCCATCGCCAGCCGTGCTTCGTGCGTGGCCGATCCGATGTGCGGCAAGGCGGCGACGTTGGGCAATTGCCGCAGGGGCGAGTCGCTGGGCAACGGCTCCTTTTCGAAGACGTCGAGGCCGGCCGCGCCCAGGTGCCCCGAGCGCAACGCGGCGATGAGCGCTCCCTCATCGACCACCCGGCCGCGCGAACCGTTGACGAAGATGGCCCCCGGCTTCATGAGCGCGAATTGCTCGGCACCGAGGAGGTGTTCGGTTTCGGCCGTCAGCGGCACGACCACGCAGACCACGTCCGCCTGGGCGAGCAACTCCTTCAAGGAACAAAAGGTCGCCTCGTAGCGGGCGGCGTCCGGGGAAACCTGCCGGCTGTTGTACACCACCTTCATGTCGAAGCCGAGGTGGGCGCGCTTGGCCAACGCCCCGCCGATCCGGCCCATGCCGATGATTCCGATCGTCTTGCCGTGCACGTCGGTCCCGTACATCTCCTCACCGATGCTGCGGGTCCACTTGCCGGCCCTCACGTACTCCGCCAACTCGATGATCCGACGCGAGGCGACCAGCACCAGCGTCATGATCGTGTCGGCGACCGTCTCCGTCAGCACGTCGGGCGTGTTCGTCAGGAGGATGCCACGCCGGGTCAGGCCCGGAACGTCGAAGTTGTCGTACCCAACGGAGATGGTAGAGATCGCTTCCAGCTGGTCGGCGCCCTCCAGCATTTCGTCGCTGACCTTGACGCTCGCGCCGATCAGGCCGTGAGCTTGGCGGACTGCCCGGAGGAACTCCTCGCGGTCGGTCACGCCGTCGAAGCGGACCAATTCGAAGGCGGACGCGAGCTTGGCCAACGCTGGTTCCGGCAGCTTCTTGTAGAGGACGACGCGTTTGGTCATGGAGGTAGCTGGGTGCCCGCCGCTTAAGTCGAGGCCTCCGCGGCGGCGCGAGCCAAGCCGAGTTCCTGACGCGTGGGTAAACCTTCCGAATCGCCCACGTATTGGATGACCCGCGCCGCGACGGCGTTGCCGCGCGCCGCCGCCCGTTCCGGCGACGCGCCTTCCAGCAACGCGCTGAGCAGACCCACGGCGAACCCATCGCCGGCACCGACGGTGTCAACCACCCGCGGCACCTTCACGCCCGGGACGGCCGCGCGGACCGTGGCCGACTTCACGAACGCGCCGAGCGCCCCGAGTTTGATCACGACCAGACTCGCGCCGCGCTCCAGATAAAAGTCGGCGATCGCGTCGGGCTCCTCGCGCCCGACCAAAATCAAACCTTCGCCGATGCCCGGAAGCACCACGTCACTCTTGGCCGCCAAGCGGTTCAGCCCCTCGACCATTGCCTCCCGGGTTGGCCAAAGCACGGGGCGGAGGTTAGGATCGAAAGAGATGCTCCTTCCCGCCTCGCGCATCCTCTCGGCCGCGTGCGAGGCCAGCTCGTAGGCCGACGGCGAGAGGGCCGGGCCAACGCCCGTCAGATGCAGATGTCGTGCCCCTTCGAAGTAGGCGGGCACATAATCCTCCACCGACAAGAAACTCGCCGCGCTGCCGCGCCGAAAGTACTCGACGACCGGGTCGCGATCGCCTTCCAAGCCTGACTTCAACTGGAACCCGGTTGGGCGCCGCTCGTCGATCCGCACGCCACGACGGTCGATCCCTTCCCCATCGAGGACGTCGGCCAAGTACTTACCAAACGAGTCGGCGCCGAATCGGCTGACCCAACCGACCCGGAAGCCGAGGCGAGACAACCCGATGGCGACGTTCAATTCGGCGCCAGCCGGACGCTTCGTCCAGTGCGTCACGGCGCTCAGGTCGCCCGCCTCGTCGGCTACAAACATGGCCATGGCTTCCCCGAAGGTCACGACGTCCAGTTCGTTCATAGGCGCAGAAAGGCGGCGGTGTAGTGGGGGAGCGCCCTGCACGGCACGCCTCAGGGAAAGACCGCAGAACGCCTAACCTCCCTATTAGGGAATTCGGCGAGGCAGCACAAGTGGGCACAATCTTTTGCCTAGTCACACAATGTATACTGTTGTTGGGCAGGGTCAGGCGCGCCACGCGACCCGCCGGTAGGCCGAGGGGAGCGCGGGCGTCCCGACCGTCCCCTCGGAGCTGCCCGGTCGCGTCTCGTTGTCTATCACCTCGTCACTGCCGTTTACACGTGGTCGGCGGATCGGTTTTGGCGTTCCCGTGTTTTCCGTCCACATCCTTGCGGCGGTTCAGCAGTTCGGTCTGCTTGTCGGCAGATGCCTTCTGATCGTCCGAGGTGAAACAATGGTAATACCCCAACGCCGCGTCGATGATGTTTACGCGGGTGGCGGCGGACAAGACGCCCGTTCCGGCCTTCGTCGGTTCAAGCGCCTCCCAGGAGTAAGCCAAGAACTCACGTTTATCTTGGTTTTTCTCGCCACCCATTCCGTCGCGTTCTTGTTTGATGTGCTGCAACTCGTGCCCGACCTGCAAAACCCGGTGGGCGAAGGCGTCGATGTGCTCGATGTAATATTTTCCAACGAAGATCTTTCCTTTCAGATCCTTCCCTTTGCCGACCGGGCTTGTTGAAAGACCCTTTTCGCCCTCCCGATAAGTTACCTCGCTGACCAGCGAGGTATCGTAGTACCGTCGAACGATGCTTTTGACAGCTTCAACCGCGCGATCGCTCAGGGGAACACTCGTGTCCTTCGCTTTGGTAACGATCGCGTCTGCATGCACGTCAAGACCCATGACGATCCCCTCAGCGGTTAACTAAACGGAACGTCTTGCGGCGGGGCGTGCCAGAAAAAGCTGGTATTCTGGTGTGCCGCTGATTCGGTTGATTGATCGAGTTGGACAGGGCAAGCCGAGGGGAGCGCGGGCGTCCCGCCCGTCCGCGCAGCGTCGATGCCGGCAGCCGGAACCGGCGTGGACGCGCGCTTGGAGGTCAGGGCCGCCTTTGGCAGGGCGGAGCTCTACCCCCGCCGCAACCCCGCCCGCCCCGGGGCGCGACGCCCGGCGGGGGAGGCCGGCCTTCC
>CAXUNV010000147.1:0-6949 GCA_964252355.1 uncultured Chthoniobacterales bacterium
GTCAAGTAGAGCGCGCAAGCCATGGACCCACGTTTCGTCCCCGAACCAGCCAAGACCGTCCGCGTCATCCTCAACACCGACGCCAAGAACGAGGCCGATGACCAGTATGCGATCGTACATGCCCTCCTGACGCCTCTGTTCGACCTGCATGGCATCATTCCCGCCCACTTCGGCGACCGCCGCGGGCCGGGCAGCCTCCAGGCGAGTCACGACGAGGTGTTGAAACTGCTGAGCCTGATGGACCTCAAAGGACGCATCCCGGTCCACGCCGGGGCTGCCACGATGCTCCCGGACGAGAAGACCCCCGTTCCTTCCGAGGGCTCGGCGTTGATTATCCGCGAGGCGTTGAGGAATGACCCGCGTCCGCTGCACGTGGCGTTCCTGGGGCCGCTGACCGACATGGCCTCCGCGCTGCTGGAGGAGCCGGCCATCGCCGGGCGCAACGTGCGGGTAGTCTGGATCGGCGGCGAGGACTGGCCGGTCGGCGGGTGGGAGTACAATTTGTGGAACGACGTGACCGCCGCCAACGTGGTGTTCCGCTCGGCGGTGGAACTGTGGCAGATTCCCAGCACCATCTACAAGCGGATGGCGGTCAGCTACGCCGAGTTGGAGGAGAAGGTCTACGGCAAGGGAGAGCTCGGCAAGTACCTCGTGGAACAACTGGTCGAATGGAATAACACCTACCACTCGCACGGCCCGATCGAGCACCGCTCGCTGGGCGACTCGCCGGCCGTCGGCGTGATGATGTACCCTGAGTGCGGCTGGTACGAGTGGCTGGCTGCGCCGGAGTTCAACCGCGAGATGAACTACGTCCACACCGGCCGGAACCGTCCGATCCGGGTCTACCGTGCCGTGGACCAAAGGTTCATTTTGGAGGATTTCTTTGCGAAGTTAACGCGGTGGCATCGCCAAGCCTGAACCACTCGCGGATGTGCCGGCTGACTTAAGAAGAGGTGACTTTTGCCTAACCCGATAGTTGTCTCCACCACGGAGTGTCTATGCCCCAGAACCGACCTATCACGCTCGGAGTAATTGTTGGTAACCGCGACTTCTTTCCCGATTCCTTGGTAACCCAAGGGCGTCGCGACATTCTAGAACTGCTCGCGGAGCGCGGCATCGACGCCGTTATCTTGGAAGAGCACGCCACCAAACTTGGCGGCGTCGAGACTTGGCAGGACGCAAAGAAATGTGCGGCACTCTTTGACCAAAACCGGGATCGTATCGCCGGAATATTGGTAATCCTACCCAACTTCGGTGACGAGAAGGGAGTCGCCGACACGATTAAACTTTCGCGGTTGGGAGTACCCGTCCTTGTCCAAGCCTACCCGGACGACCTCTCGCGTTTTTCGCTGGATCGTCGTCGCGACGCCTTCTGCGGAAAGATTTCCGCCTGCAACAACCTCTATCAGTACGGGATCCCGTTCAGCGTGACCAAGCGTCACACGGTGTCTCCCAAAACTGACAGCTTCAAAGCCGACCTGGACCGGTTTGTGGCGGTGTGCCGGGTGGTGCAAGGCTTGAAGCGGGCCCGCTTGGGCGCGGTGGGCGCGCGGCCCAACGCCTTCAACACAACGCGGTACAGCGAAAAACTGCTCCAATTTTTCGGCATCAGCGTCAGCACGATCGACCTTTCGGAAGTGTTTGGGAAGACCGAGAAAATTCCGGACGGCGACAAAGCCGTGAAAGAGCGGCTGGAGGGCATCCAAGGCTACGTCTCAACGGGGAAAGTCCCACCGCCATCCCTCGTGAAGATGGCCAAGCTGGGCATCGTGCTCGACGAGTGGATGCGCACGTACGACCTCGACGCGACGGCGATCCAGTGTTGGTCTTCGTTGCAGCTGAACTACGGCGTCAACGTCTGCACGATCATGAGCATGATGAGTGAGAACCTCCTGCCGAGCGCGTGCGAGGTGGACATCACGGGAGTGGCTTCGATGTACGCGCTGCAGCTCGCCTCGGGTAAGCCGAGCGCCTTGGTGGACTGGAACAACAACTACGGCGACGACCCGGACAAGTGCGTGCTGTTCCACTGCGGCAACTGGGCCAAGAGCTTCTTCGGCGATGTGAAAATGGCCAATGCGGAAATCTTGGCCACGACCCTGGGCACCGAGAACACCTACGGCACGGTGGCGGGCCGAACCCCGTCGGGGCCGTTCAGCTACGCGCGGATCACCACGGACGATCGGCATGGGATGATCCGTGCGTACGTCGGCGATGGGCGGTTCGTGGATGACCCGCTGGACACTTTCGGGAGCCGGGCCGTGGTGGACGTCGAGGACCTGCAGGGATTGATGCGCTACGTGTGCCGACAAGGTTTTGAGCACCACGCGGCCATGAACCAATCGCATTCCGCTTCGGTGTTGCACGAAGCTTTTTCGACCTACTTCGGCTGGGACACCTACTGGCACCGAGGTGAGGCACCGCCGCCTTCCCGCGAACACGGTGCCGAGATGGCAAACCGCTTGCCTGGAGGCTAGCACAGAAATGGTCACGCGGTTTTGGAACGCCGGGCAAAGTGTCAGGCCACAACCGCGGCGAGCGCTGTCACTTTCGCCAGCGGACAAGAGTTTACTCCAAAAGTTTGGCCGGGATCTGGCCCGGGAAGCTGCGGCGCGTTCCCGGCCGTACCGAGATACGGCCGGCCTTGTGACCCTCTCCGAGGTGGAAACCGTGTCGTCCACCTGCCAAGAGTCTTAGGTCAAAAATCCCCGAGCTTTTACCCCTTCGTTACCTCTGTCACCTTCTGTCCAACCCTCTCCTTTGTATCCTTTGTGATCTTCTGTACAACTAACCCCGCCCCATGGCAGTCAGCACTTCGCGCGCCGCGCGCTCGCCACTCTCAAAGGCGCCGTGGACCGTGGCCGGCCGGACTCGGTTGGTAGCTTCTCCAGCGAAGAAGAGGGTGTCGTCGACCGGTTTGGCTAACCCCTCGCGGGCCGCCGCGCCGCCCGGCCGGGCGAAAGAGTAGCCGAGGCCAGTGAAAGGTTCGGCCGCCCAATCGACGAACCTCGAATCAACCACGTCCGGCAGTTTGGTTAAGTCGAATACCTTGGCCAAGTCGCCGACGAGGGCGGCAACGGCCGCCGTCCGTCCGAGCCGGTTGAGCGCGCGCGCCGTCGACCCGCCGGTGTAGACCGTTAAGAGGGGCAGCTCCTCCGACCGGCTCCAAGCAGTGCGCCAGAAAAACCGGGCTTGTCCGGGCGTGATGGCACGTTCGAGGCGTTCGGGCCAGCAGGGTTGTCCAAAGCGCAGCACCGCTTTGGTGATGGGGCCGGCACCCAACCCGGCCAGCGCGTGCGCCTTTTCCGGAGGAAGCGCGGGCACAAAGTGGGGTTGATCGCGCTGGAGCAGGGACAAAGGCACCGTGACCACGAGGTGCGCCCCGTGGAGGGTCTCGCCGTCTGCCGTCACCACCTCGACCGCGCCGGTCTGCCAACGTACAGTGACCGCCGGGGTGGCCAAACGCACGGGGACGTCTTTGGCCAACAACGCCACCCAGGCGTGGTAACCGCTGTCGATGCGGAAATCGGCGTGGCCGTCGCCTGCGTAATCGGCGTCCGCCAGCCCGTACGCGCCCAATTCTTCGGGATCACCGGCGTTTAACCCCTCATAAGAACCCCGGACGATGCGGCCCAGGTCGGTCTGATCGGAGATGGTGAGGGCGTGCAGGAGGCTGGCGACGTCGGTGTCCGGCAGCCCGCGCTGACGGCGTCGTGCGATGGCGTCGTTCACGTCGTTTCCGGTCAGGCTCATGGCACCAAGCGCAGACTCGCCGCCGTCCACGGTGCTAACCTCCTTCTCGAGGAGCCATCGGTTGCCGATCCGGAAAAAGAAATTGTCTGGATCTTGAAAAATCGGCTTGGTTTGCAGGTTGCCGGCCCGGATCAGTTCCCACGTGGGAACGTGTTCGCCGTGAACGAACTCCGCGCCGAGTTCGACCGGGTGTGGCGCGAGGTCGAGGTCGGTGAGGATGCGTCCGCCTACGCGGTTCTGCGCTTCAAGCGTCATGACGTCCACGCCGGTGCGGAGCAGCGCCCGCGCGGCAGCCAGGCCGGCAGCACCTGCCCCTATGATGATGACGTCGTGCGGCATGGGAAGAGGAGGTGACGGGGCACAGGCGCACCTACTGCTACTTCGCCCGCCGACGTTTGGCGAGTGCGGCCGGGGCTGCGCCCCGCAAGAATGACCAATGGCAGATGACCAAGGCCAAAACCGCAGGCGGGGACGGCTTCGACGGCGGGGTACACCAGCGTAGCGCCGGCGTCCCGCTGGTAACGGGGTGGCCGCCTTGCGTAGGGGAGGCCGGAGCCAAGGTGCTCGTCGCCATCGGGGTTACGGACGAGCGTCCGCGCTACCCTGACGTCCGCGGGAATCGTCGCCCCGGTCACCGCGCCGCTTCGGTGGCGCCGGCCTTGGTCAGACGAGGGCGTCTGCCCCCGCCCGCGACGGCTCAAACCGCCCGGCGGCCGTCCACCCCGAAGGCTGCCCGCCTTTGCCGGCCGGGTTTTCGCCCCACCGGGTCGCTCGCGAGGTCCCGCCGGTAACTGAGAACTGGTCACTGAGAACCGGCAACCGCGCGCCGCGCGCCGCCTACCATTGGCGCAACGCGGACACGGCGCGCGGCTCGGTCCAAGTCAGCGCGTCGCGAATGGCGCGGGTGATGAACTCCTTGCCGCCGGCGACCGCGGACGGGAGGTCTTGGCCAAGGGCCAAGGCGGCGGTGATCGCGGCGGAGAGGGTGCAACCGGTGCCGTGGGTGGAGGCATCGCGGACGAAAGGCGCGGAAAAGAACCGCGGCTCACCCGCCCCAATCAAGACGTCGACGGCCTCCGTCCCCCCGAGATGACCCCCCTTCATGAGGAAAGGCACGCCGAACCGGGACACAAGTTCTTCCCCGGCCGCCGCGAGCTCTTTCACCAAGCCTGGACGTCGCCCAAGCAGGACGGCGGTTTCGTCCAGGTTCGGCGTCACCAGCGCGGCGAGCGGCAGCAGCCGGTCCCGGTAGCGACGGATGGCGTCGGGTTGCAGGAGGGAATCGCCGGAACTCGCGACCATCACCGGGTCGACCACCAGGGGTGGTCGCCGGCCGGCCGGAGAGGCTTCCCACGCTTCGCAAAAGGCGTCGATGAGGGACGCGGAGTAAAGCATGCCGGTTTTGGCCGCCCGAACCGGATACCATTCCAAGCCAAGGCTCACTTGGTCGCGCACGGTCGCGGGACTCACGGCACTCAAGGACCGAACCAGCCCGGGCACCTCGGCCACCACGCAGGTGACCGCGGTCAGACCGTGCACGCCATGGTGAGTAAAGGTCTTTAAGTCGGCCTGGATACCGGCGCCAGCGCAGCTGTCCGAACCGGCGACGGTCATCGCCACGGGAGTCTCCATGGAAACGACTTTCCATCCTTCGGGCACCGTTGTACACGGGAGGGTGGTGGGCTTCCGTGAACTCGCGGGCGTGCGCGTGACGGTGGATAAGGTGGTGTACGTACCGAAACTGGACGCGCCCGCTGACCGTCCTTACCCGTACGTCTACTTCATCACGATCGAGAACGGCTCCGACGAGGTTGTGACGATTCACGGCCGCAAATGGGTCGTCAGCGATGAGCAGGGCCGGAAGGTGGTCGTCGAAGGTGATGGCGTGGTCGGCAAGCGGCCTCGCCTGCGCCCGGGCGAACGCTTCTCCTATAACAGCTACCACGTGATCGGCACGCGGAGCGTGGCCGAAGGCGCCTTCATCGGCACCGGGGCCGATGGCCAGCCTTTCGTCACCCGCATCCCCCGCTTTGAAATGCCGGTGCCGCCCACCGCCGTGTAGACCGAGGCGGCGACCCGGAGCGCGCGTCAGGAGCGCGCGCCCAGGCGTGACGTGGCGCGCCGGGCCATCACCATGGCAGGTGTCCGACCCTCGGCGCCTCTGAGGTAGTCCTCAATCCGCTCCAAGGTGGCTCGCCGAGGTTTACGAGCTCCCGACAACCAACCCGAGATCACTTCGGTGTGCACGCAGAGAAACCGCGCGACGCGACTTGCCGATCCGTCCGTGCTGTCCACCCGGGCCCGTAGCGCCTCCAACACCGTCGTACCGTATTCCGCATTTTCCATGGTCATCTCAACACCTCCTGCCGACCGCTCAGACCGGCTCAGTTTCGAGTCCAGACTTATGACGGCCAACCGGGACCATTTATTTAAAGATCCTGCCCAGGCAACCCGGAAGAGATCTTTCCGTGAAGTCAGGCGCGCGGACATGAGGCGCGGCACCGGATGACTTCTCGTTCCGTGACGACCAAGTGGACGCGTGCGTCTGCCTCGTCGCAGGGCAGCCCCGGTAGGACTTGGGTGCCAAAGCAGACGCCGATGCGGAGGGTTGCGGCGGGGAGCGTGGGCAGGTAGCGGTCATAAAAGCCGCGGCCACGGCCGAGCCGGTCGCCTTGGCGACTGAAGGCCAAACCGGGAACAAGCACGACGGCGGGTGGGTGCGGGTGCGGCGTCCCCGTCGGTTCAAGCAGGCCGAACCGGCCGAGCACCAAAGCGTTCCACCGGGATTCGACAAAGACCAGTTGGTCCCGCTCCACTCGGGGAAAGAGCGGGGTGCGCCCCGTCCAGAATGGCCGGTTGCCCAAGAGGCGCAGGTCGGGTTCGTCTTGCCTGGGTGCGAACAAGGCAACCGAACGGGCCGGTGCCACCAGCGGGTGTAGCCGTCCGCAAAGGGCGGCCGAGAGTTGGTGTCGGGTGGCCGGCGTCAGCTCCCCGAGGCGCTTGGCCATCGCGGTGCGCACCGCCGGTTTGTGTTGCGACGTGTTTGCCATGGCCCGCGGATGGGGTAAACGATAGCCGTTGTCGCAAGAAGACAAAACGGAAGGCAGAGCCGAGAACGGGGTGAGGGTAGGGTTGAAACCCGGCCGCGGGTGGCTGCGCCGGAACTTCATCACGGAGGTTTACCTGCCGTCGCTGT
>CAXUNV010000147.1:6959-9867 GCA_964252355.1 uncultured Chthoniobacterales bacterium
GCGTCAACCTCGGGCGATCCGGCCTGTCTTCCCGGCTTTGGGCCTGAACGACATCGGGCTGACTTGGATCGGCCATGCGTCGTTTCTGATCAGCTGGCGCGGCCTGAACCTCTTGATCGACCCGATTTGGTCGCTTTGGTTGAAGGTTGTCAAACGGATGAAACACCCGGGCCTGCGGCTGGACCATCTGCCAGCCATCGATTTAGTATTGGTGACGCACGCCCATTTCGATCACCTCGACCGGCGGACGCTGCGCCGGGTCGCGGCCGCTCAACCGATCATCGTCCCGCGCGGTGTCGGCAATCTCGTGCATGGCCTCGGTTTTGATCGCGTGCACGAGATGGAGCCTTGGGACACTTTGAGCATCGGTGAGGTGGCCGTCACGCTCACCCCTTGTCACCATTGGGGCGCGCGCGTGCTCCACGACCGGTACCGGGGATTTGGCGGGTTCCATTTCCGGTTCGGCGAACGGTCGGTGTTCCATTGCGGGGACAGCGCGTATTTCGACGGGTTCAAACAGATCGGTGCACGCCTGCCGACCGAGGTCGCGCTGCTGCCGATCGGCGCTTACGAACCGCCGACCCGGCGCGAGGTTCACATGAACCCGGAGCAGGCGGTCCGCGCGTTCCTGGAGTTGGGCGCGCAAACCCTGGTGCCGATGCACTACGGCTCGTTCCGCCTGAGCTATGAACCGTTGGAGGAGCCGCTGCACCGGCTGCGGGCCGAGGTGGATCGTCACGGTCTCGGGGGCAAGGTGCGGGTGCTGGAAGAGGGACGGCCGACCCTGTTTTGAAGCCTGGAGCTGGAAGCCGGAATCCAGAAATGGCAGGGCAAGAGGTGTTCAACCTAACGCGCTGTCGGGCGTCCTGAACGCTTGGCAGGGGAACGCGGGCGTCCCGCCCGTTGAAACGTTCGTGGGACCACCGGGCTGCCCGTTCGCCGAAACCCGGTTCCTGGAGGCGTGAGATCCTAGACAGGCGGGACGCCCGCGCTTCCCTGAAGCCGCGCGCGCTCACCTTTTGGGACGGGCCAATACGCTCGCCCGAATCTCTTCTTGAACGAGTTTGAGGTCTTCCGGTGTTCGGTTGCAAAGCAGGGCCGCCACGACCGTGTCACCCCGGCGGTAACGCGCGATGAAGTTTTCCTTCTCGCGCGAGCCTTCCACCTCGGCTAGCAAGTGCGGCGTCGTAAAATCGCCGACGAAATCGAACCGCATTCCCAGCAGGGCGCTGGACCAAGCGGGTACGACCTCGAACTTCTGGCGCTTCCGGCCCGTCATGTTCGCGCCGGCCACGGTTCCCTGCGCCCTGGCCATCTCGTAGTTTGTCAAGCGACGCACGCCGCCAAAGATCCGGTCGGGGTAGAGCGCGATGTCGCCGACCGCGTAGATGCCCTTCTCGTCGCTTTCCAAAAACTCGTTGACTGGACAGCCGGCAGGGCTGCTCAAAGGCGTGTTTTGCACGAGTTGCAGGTTCGGTTCGGCGCCGATCGCCACGATGGCCAGCCCGGCCGGGAAACGCAGGCCGCTTTTGGTCTGCACATTCTTGATGACCGTCTTCCCCTCGAACCCGTTCAGGTTTTCGTTGAGGAGGAGTTGCACGCCCGCCGCCCGGAAACGTTCGGTGAGCCACTCGGCCGTCCCTGGGTCGAGCACCTCCTGCAGCACGACGCGATCCCGGCTCAACATGCTAAGTTTCACCCCGGTGCCGGCCAACGACGAAGCGACTTCCGCACCCAGAAACCCCGACCCGACGATGACGACGTACTTCTCGGACTGCAGGATCTCGCGAACCGCGAGGATGTCGCGGTAGTTGCGCAGGTAAACGACGTTGCCAAGCGTGGAACCGGCCACTGGTGGCCGGCGCGGACGGCTTCCCGTCGCCAGGCAAGCCTTGCGGAACTCCACCGTTTGTCCACATTCGAGCACCGCCAAGCGACGCTCGATGTTGAACTCGCGCACCACCGTGCCCAGGCGCACCTCGATGCCTTTTTTCTGATACCAATCGGCGTTTTTCTCCACAAGCCTTTCCACCTCGGGCGCGCCGTTCTTGAGAACCCCCTTGGAAAGGGCGGGACGTTGGTAAGGCAAGTAGGGCTCGTTGCTGACCAAGGTGACGGAACCTTTGGGATCGTACTGACGCAAGGCGTCGCACACGCACGCGCTCGCGATCCCTCCGCCAACGATCAGGTAATCTCGATGGATCATGAAATGGTCGGAAATATATGAGCAGCGCGGGTAGTTCTCCTAGGAAAATGTGAGTTGCAGCGCCTGTCCAACCCACCGTAAAGCCGGTCGCGCGCGGGCAGTCGTCAGGATGCCGGTGGGTGCCGACTTACCCCTCATTCTTCCAACCGGATGGCCTTGTAACTGCGCACCGTGTCGGCTAATGCCTTCTCCACCGGCAACCGTTCCATGGAGGAAGCGCCGTAGAAACCGTGTAGGCCGCGCGTCTGCCGCAGGACGTACGCGGCATCGTCAGGTTCGGAGATCGGGCCGCCGTGGCAGAGCACCAACACCTCGGGATTGGCCGCGCGCGCAGCGTCGGCGATGACCTGAACCTTGGCCGGCGCCTCCTCCAGCGTGACGGCCGTGCTGGCTCCAATCGAACCTTTGGTGGTGAGGCCAAGGTGGGCGACGACGATGTCGGCACCGGCCCGGGTCATCGCTTCCGCCTCCTCCGGGTTGAAACAGTAAGGCGTGGTGAGCAAATCGAGTTCGCGGGCGGTGCGCACCAAGTCCACCTCCAACCCAAACCCCATGCCCGTCTCTTCAAGATTCTGTCGGAACAGGCCGTCGAACAGGCCGACCGTCGGGAAGTTTTGGATGCCGGCGAAGCCGAGATCCTTGATTTCGCGCAAGAAGCGGTCCATGCGCCGGAAAGGGTCCGTGCCACAGACGCCGGCCAGC
>CAXUNV010000148.1:0-9861 GCA_964252355.1 uncultured Chthoniobacterales bacterium
GGCGGGCCCCCCGCGCCGGCTTTCCTCCACGAGCTTCGCGTACGTCAACGCCGGACAATCGCCCAGGTGATCCTCCAGCAGGCGATCGTTGTCGCGTTGGTAATCGATGGAGTAAAGCCCGAACCGCGGCGTGAACGACCCCCACTCGTAGTTGTCGAACAACGACCAGTGCAGGTACCCGATCAGCGGGACACCCGCCTGCACGATGCGGTTGACCTCCGCAATGTGCAGCTGGAGAAATTGACTGCGCGACATCCGGTCCCGTCGCTGCGTGTTGCGGTTGTCCGCCCGCCGCCGCAGCGCCATCCCGTTCTCCGCGATCAGCACGGCGCGGCCGCCGTAATCGAGACTGTAGTGCTCGCAGAAAAAGCGCATCCCCGCCGGCAGCACCCGCCAATCCCACCACTTGCTGGTGAAACTGCTCATCACCCAGCTGCGCACGTTCTTGTCCTTGAATTCGTGGTCCCACCAGACCGGCAGGCGAAAGATGTGGGCGGCGAAGGGGTCATAGTAATCCAGCCCGATGTAGTCGAACGTCACGGGACGATCTGCCGCGTAGATCTCGTCGACCAACGACGCGAAGCATTCCGGCATGAAAGTCTTATAACCAAGCCAGTTGCTGGTGCGCTTCACCAGGGCGCCCGCCAACGAGGGCAGGTCACGTTTGAGCGGGATCGATGCGGTGAGGAACGCGCGCTCAAACTCTTGGATCTTGCCGTAGACGTACTCGCGCAAACCCGAAGCCTGCACGCCTCGCTCACGCACGCTGAGCAGGTCGAGGAGGATTTTGTCGGACCAGTAGAGGTCGCTGCAATAGTTGTTGAACGTGACCTGCGGGTCGGGCCAACCTTCCTGTTCCGCGAGCCGGTGGATCAAGCCGTAGGCGCACACGTGGGCGCTGAGGATGTTGCGGTAGGCCTCCGCCAACGTCCGCAAGCCATTGAGGCGCCGTTTCCTGCCGGGGAATTGCGTCCCCAGGTAGGTGTTCAACACGAGCATGTTGGGCTCGTTGATGGTGATGTAGTAGCGGATCGGGGGCAGCCCGTGCCGGTCTGCCAAGCCGCGGTTGACGTGCAGGAGTGCCACCTCCACGTACCTGGCGAAGAGCTGGCTGGTGGTAGGGTCCAGCCAGGGATCCGCCCCCAACCACGCCGGGTGGACGAAATGGTGCAAGGTCACCACCGGCTCGAGGCCGCTGCGGCGGCATTCCGCCAGGATCTCGACGTAGGCGTCCAATGCCCGGCTGTCGAAGGCAGGCGGCGCACCGATGCGGTCGACGTGCGTCGGCTGAATCCGGCTCCACTCCAGCCCGAGGCGAAAGGCGTTCAGCCCCAACTCACGGCACCGGGCGAAGTCCTCCGGGTACCGATGCCAAAAATCCGCCGCGAGCCCAAGGTCGGCCACTTCGCCGCGACGCTCCACCTCGGCCCAATTGGTTTGCGGCTGGCCCGGGCCGTTGTACCCACCCTCGGATTGGTAGGCGGAGGTGGCCACCCCCCACAGGAAATCGGGCGAAAGGGGCGTCTCCATCTCAGCGCACCTTCAGATCGCGGTCCCTGAACGCAGCCAAGCCGATCGCTTCGGCGTCATCGTCCGTCACCGCCAAGGGCCGGATGTCGTCAGCGACCAATGTCTCGACCACGGTGCGCGCGGCATCCGGCCGGCTCAGCGCGTACGCGCGCCGGCGCATGCCCTCCAAGCGCAACGGGTCGTCGAGCAGGCCGTCGAGCTTGAACGGCACCGTCGTCATCTCGTTGCATTTGATGGCCACGCCGTCTTCCAGCAGGTGGTCGCTGTTGCGTTCCTCCTGACCCGGGATGGGGCTGATGATCACCAGCGGCAGCCCGCAGGTGAGCGCTTCCGCGGTCGTCAAACCACCCGGTTTGCCGATGAACAGATCCGAGATCTTCATCAGGTCAGGCATCCGGTTCGTGTAACCGAGCACCCGGAAGTTGTCCGGCCGGTCGGCGACGGCGCGTTCCACACGTTCCCGGGTTTCCGCATTGTGGCCGCAGATCACGACGGTTTGAGTGCGCGTCCGGAGCTGTTTCAGACGCTCTACCACAAATTCCGCGGGCCCAACCCCGAGGGCGCCCGCGGAGAGCAGCAGGGTAGGTCGGGTCGGGTGCAGGCCGTATTCCGAGCGCGTCGCCACGCGGTCGATCGGCGCCGAAAACTCCGGGTCGATCGGGATGCCCGAGACCGTGATGCGCTCCGACGGCAAGCCGAGCGCCTCCAGGTGCGCCTTGGTTTCGTCGATCGCCACGAAGTACCGGTGGAACATCCGGGACAACCACATGGCGTGGAAATCGAGGTCGGTTACCACGATGGAAAGGTGGGTATCCAGCAGGCCTTTCGCGATCAGGTCGGAGATGATGCCGGCCGGCATGAAATGGGTACAGACGGTGATGTGCGGATCAAACCGCCGGATGAACCTAACCAACGGCCCGGTGTTCAAGCGGTCGAGCATGAGGCGCATGCCGTCGGTCCGCCATGGCTCATCGCTCTGCTTGTACCACCAGCCGAGGAAATCCGGCGCGGTCTGCACCAAGCGCGCGTAAAGCTTGGAATAGAAGTCGCGGAAGAGCTTGTTGGTGAAATGAAGCGCGTCGCTGTGCAGGACCTCGCTCACCTGCGGGTGTTCGCGAAACACCTTCATCAGGGCGTCAGCCGCGCGCACGTGCCCCGTCCCGGCGCTGGCCGACATGATCAAGATTCTTTTCTTCATCGTCCCGTTGATGCCCGCCGCAAAGCATGGTCTGCCCCGGCGGGAGGGCAAGGGGGAACTAAGCGGTTGCGCGTCCCTCGTCTCTGGTTGACGGAACGAAGCGTGCCGGGTTTAGCGTTCCCGGCGAAAGCCGCCCCAGGATGATCCCGGCCGAGCGTCGGGGTGGGTAGACGCCTCCGTCTGCCAAAGGCACGAACGACCACTGCGCGGGGCTCCACCTCCGTTCGCGGCCCGGCGGCGGGTAAAGCATGACACCTCTTGCCCTACCATCCGTTAGTGATGGCGGCTCACCCGTCACCGGCAAGGCGCCAGCGCTACCTCGCGCGCCCGCCGGCAACCGGGAACTGCCAACCGGTCACCGGCAAGCGGCGCGGAGCGCCCTCAGTAGCGGTAAAACTCAGGCTTGAACGGGCCTTCTGGCTTGATGCCGAGGTAATCCGCCTGCCCTTGCGTGAGGGTCGTCAACTTCACCCCGAGCTTGGCCAAGTGGAGTTCGGCCACCCGTTCGTCGAGACGTTTCGGCAGCACGTACACCTTCTTCTCGTATTTTTCCGGGTGGTTGAAAAGCTCCACCTGCGCCATCACTTGGTTGGTGAACGACGCACTCATCACGAAGGAGGGATGCCCCGTGGCGCAACCCAGGTTCATGAGGCGACCCTCCGCGAGGATCGTCACACGTTTGCCGTTCGGCCACTCCACTTGGTCCACCTGCGGCTTGATGTTGATCCGTTTCAGCGCCGGGTCGTTGAAGACGCTGGCGACGTCGATCTCCAGATCGAAGTGGCCGATGTTGGCGACGATGGCCTGATGTTTCAGCGCGTCGAGGTGTTCGCGACGCACGATGTCGCGGCAGCCCGTGGCCGTGATCAGGATATCCACGTCGGAGATGACGTCTTCCAGCGTCGTCACTTGGTAGCCTTCCATGGCGGCCTGCAACGCGCAGATCGGGTCGACTTCGGTCACCACCACGCGGGCCCCTTGGCCTTTGAGGGATTGGGCGCAGCCTTTGCCGACGTCCCCGTAGCCGCAGACCACCGCAAGCTTGCCGGCCACCATCACGTCCGTGGCACGCTTCAACCCGTCGAGCAACGACTCACGGCAGCCATACAGGTTGTCGAACTTCGACTTGGTGCACGAGTCGTTCACGTTGAAGGCCGGACAGCCCAACTCCCCACGCTCCACCATCTGGTAGAGCCGGTGCACACCCGTAGTGGTCTCTTCCGAGATGCCGCGGATTCCCGGCAAGAGGTGCGGGTACTTCTGATGCACCAGCAGCGTCAAGTCGCCGCCGTCATCCAAGATCATGTTGAGCGGCTGACCGTCGGGCCAGAAGACCGTCTGCTCGACGCACCAATCGTACTCCTCCAAAGTCTCGCCCTTCCAGGCGAACACCGGGATGCCTTCCGCCGCCAACGCGGCCGCGGCGTGATCTTGGGTGGAAAAGATGTTGCAGCTCGACCAACGCACCGAGGCGCCCAATTCGATCAGCGTCTCGACGAGAACCGCCGTCTGGATGGTCATGTGCAGGCACCCCGCGATGCGCGCCCCCGCCAGCGGTTTCGACGTGCCGTATTCCTGACGCAAAGCCATCAGGCCGGGCATCTCGGTCTCGGCAATCTCGATTTCTTTACGGCCGAAACCGGCAAGGTTGAGGTCGGCGACTTTGTAGTCGGTGGCGGGCGGCGTGGTGACGGTATGGCTGCTCATGAGATTAGGAGGCTTGCTGCTTGAGGGCGTCGGCCTTGTCGGTCCGTTCCCAGGTGAGGGCGTCAAGGTCATCCTCGCGCCCAAAGTGGCCGTAGTTGGTGGTTTTGCTGTAGATGGGGCGCAGCAACCGCAGTTGCTCGATGATCGCCGCCGGCTTGAAGTTGAACACGTCGCGGATGGCCCTTTCGATTTTTTCCTCGGCAACGGTCGACGTGCCGAACGTGTCGACGCTGATGCTCACCGGGTCGGGGTAGCCGATGGCGTAGGCAAACTGGACCTCGCAACGGTCCGCCAGACCGGCCGCGACCACGTTCTTGGCCACGTAACGGCCCATGTAAGCCGCCGACCGGTCGACTTTGGAGGGGTCTTTGCCGGAGAACGCGCCCCCGCCATGACGCCCCATGCCGCCGTAGGTGTCCACGATGATTTTGCGGCCCGTCAGCCCGGAATCGCCTTCCGGACCGCCGATCACGAACCGACCGGTCGGGTTGATCAGGTAACGGGTCTGCCCGTCGATCCACTCCTCCGGGATCGTCTGACAGATGACACGCTCGATGATGGTTTCACGAATCTCCTTATGCTTGACGTCATCGGCGTGCTGGGTGGAGATCACCACCGCGTCGACCCGGACCGGGCGGCCGCCTTCGTACTCCACCGACACCTGCGTTTTGGCGTCCGGCCGCAGCCAGGGCAGTTCGCCAGACTTGCGCAACCGGGTCAACTCCCGGCCGAGTTGGTGGCTTAGGGCGATGGGTGCCGGCATTAATTCCGGGGTCTCGCGAACGGCGAAACCGAACATCAAGCCTTGGTCGCCGGCCCCTTGCTCGGCAGTCTCTTTACCTTCCGCGGCCGCGGCGTCGACCCCCTGGGCGATGTCGCGCGACTGCCGGCTGAGCGCCTGCACGACCAGGCAAGTATCGGCGTTGAAAAGCGAATCTTCGTGGACGTAGCCAATCTCCCGCACGGCGGCGCGCACCTCGTCGATGTGGTCAAACCGGGCGTTGGTCGTGATCTCGCCGGCGATGACGACCAAGTTGCCTTTGGCCAGCGTCTCGCACGCCACGCGGCTGTGCGGATCCTGCGCCAAGCAGGCATCCAGGATCCGGTCGGAAATGGTGTCGCAAACCTTGTCAGGGTGACCTTCGGTGACCGACTCGGAGGAGAAGATGTGGCGACGCATCATAGAGGAGAGGGTGAAACGGAAACCGGAAAGGTCAAACGGCCACCCGGGGCAAGGTCGGCCGGGTGCATTGACCAATCATGATATCCTGATGTATCGTCCCTTGAGGATGCCGTCAACGCTGAATTCGCTCCGGGTCGTCGCCGATCCCACCCGCTTGCGGCTTCTCGCCCTGCTCCAACCCGGCGAGTTGTCGGTCGCCGAAATCCAGGAAATCCTCGGCATGGGCCAGTCCCGCATCTCCACCCACTTGGCCACCCTCAAACGCGCCGGGCTTTTGGAGAGTCGCCGCGTAGGCAAAAACATCTATTACCGCTGGGCCCAGACCGCGGCGTTTCCCCCCGACCAACTGCGCAGCGTCGTCGCCCTCGCCACCGGCGACATGCCGGAATTGACCCAAGACCAGCTCGGCCTCGACCACGTGCTCGAAAAACGGAGAGACCGCGCCCGCGAGTACTTTGACCGGTTGGCCGGACGTTTCGGACGCAACCACTGCCCCGGCCGATCATGGCAGGCGCTCGCCCACCTTTTGTTGAGCCTAGTCCCCCGGGTCGACGTCGCGGACTTGGGAGCTGGCGAAGGCACCTTGTCCCAACTCTTGGCACGGCGCGCCCGCCGGGTGATCGCCGTCGACATCTCCGAAAAGATGGTCGCCTTTGGCGCGGACCTTGCCCGCAAACACGGCTTCACCAATTTAGAGTACCGGGTCGGCGACCTTGAGGCACCGCCCATCGAGCCCCGTTCGGTGGACCTTGCGATCTTCAGCCAAGCCCTCCATCACGCCAACCACCCCAACGTCGCGCTCGCCGCCGCCCACCGCATCTTGCGACCGGGCGGTCGGGTGCTGATTTTGGACCTCCTCGCCCATTCCTTTGAACAGGCGCGGGAACTCTACGCCGACCTTTGGCTCGGGTTCAGCGAAGTGGAGCTGCTCCGCCTTTTGGAAGCCGCCGGCTTCGATGGGCGCGAATGCGGGGTCGTCGCCCGGGAAACCGAGAGCCCGTTTTTCCAGACGGTGTTCGCCACTGGCGTGAAGAAGTAGAGAGGCGCTGCGCGCCGGTTGGCGGTCGCCGGGCGGGAACTCGCGGGCAACCCGGTGGGGGGCAGGCGCTTCGCGCATGACCAAGGCCCAACGGGTGACGCCTCCGGGTGTGCCCCCGGTGGGGCGAAAACCCGGCCGGCAGAACGGCGCCGCTTTCGGGGTGGAGGGCCACCGGGCGAAGGGTGCCGGCGGAGCGTAATCCCCGCAGCCCAAATCCACCCCGGCGGCGGCCCGACGGCGTCTCCTGCCTTGCCCCACCGACCGTCGGTAACCGGCAACCGCGCAGCGCACCCAAATTCCCTTGCTTCGCACCGGGCTACGGAAGAAACGGAGCGGGTGCGTTCGCTCGCCTTCCTCCTGCCCTGGTTCACGGTTGCCGTCGCCGTCGCCGACGCAGGGTGGACGGTGCAGACGGTGCGCCGGTCTACCGACGCTTCCGGCCGCGTTGGGTTCTCGCAAATGGATGCTCGGTCGGACGTGGGCGCCACGGCCACGCTCACGGTCGCCCAAGGACCTCAGGAACAGCTGCGCTGGCGGGTGGTGGCGCAAACCCTCTCGCCATTTTCATCGGTGCGGGACGCCGTGGAAACGCACGGGGCCGTAGCCGGGGTGAACGGCGGCTACTTCGACCCGGACGGTCAACCCGTCGGCTGGCGGGTGGTGGACGGGCACCAACTGCAAGCGTTCAGCCGGGCAAAGCTCCTCTCGGGTGTGGCGATCGTCCGGGGCGACCGGCTCCGCCTGGAGCGCGCCGCCCATGGTCGGACCGCCGCAAACCTGCCGGAGGCGGCGATTCAGTGCGGCCCGCTCTTGGTGGAACGCCGCCGTCCCGTTCCTGGGCTCAACGCCAATCGTTCGGCGCCGCGCACGTTTGTTTTTGTCACCCGCGGCGGCGCGGCGGGGATCGGCGTCGCGCGCTCGCTCACGCTTGCAGAACTGGGCGAGCTTTTGGCCACACCCGGGGCCACCGGCCACGAGGAACCCGTGGAGACGGCCCTGAACCTTGACGGCGGCTCTTCGACGGCCTTTTACGCCCGGGGCACGCACCAAGCTTGGGACGACCCCGGTTGGGCCCGCGTCAGCGATTGCCTGACTTTGGGCGTAAGGTAGGCTGAGGGATTTCCGTTGAACTCTCCCCGGCGCTCGGTCAGGTTCGCGCAGCCCAAGCGTTATGAAGTTTTTCCGTGATGGTCTGTTCTGCGCCGCTTGCCTCCTTGCCTTGGCCTTCTCGGCCCAGGCGCTCGAGCCAAGCAAGCAACAGGTCATCGACGCCTACCGGTCGAAATTCGACATGTACGTCAACGCCTTGCAGGATCTCGGCACCGCCCTTTCGGGAGCCAAGTCCGACGCCGACGTGGTGAAAGCGACCGACCGCTTCTGCGACACCGCCAACCGTTTCGTCGACGAATTCAACGCCACCCAGGATCGCTACCGCGGCACGGAGGAACTGAAGAGTTTGGACAACGATCCGGAAGCGAAAAAGGCCGTTGACGAACTGATGAGCGGCTTGCGCAAGCGCATCGACGAGGCCAAGCCGACCTTCGACAACCTGTTTCAGCAGTTCTCGAAATATGGAAAATCGCCCGAGGTGCGCCGCGTCCGCGACCGCGCCTCCGCGACTTTCCAACGCATCCAACTGATCACGCTCTGAGCCCCCGACTGGCCGTTGCCAGAACGGTCATCGGTCGGTATCGGTCGGTCTTAAAGGCCCGCTCCGGGCAGGGCCCGGCGCACGGCTTCGCGCCTCGTCGCCTGCTCGCCTTCCCCCAAAACCGGTTCAGCCGACGCGAACGCGCCGGGGAACGTCGGGAGTTGCAACCAGGAACGGCAGCCGCCGAAGGAGCGTTCGTAGGGAAAGCTCCAGGGCTCCGGCAGGCGGTAAGCGCGCAGGAACGCCACGTGCAGACCTTTGGGTTCGCCGTAGGAAAAACGCTCCTGCAACACTTCGTCCTTCAACAGGTGAAACCGCTGCAGCGGTTCCAAACCCGACAACTCTTCCAACCACGCGGTGAACTCGACCTGCGCGAAACCTTCGATCGTGACCTCCGCAGGGGGTGAGCCGGCCACGCTGGCCGACCCCGTCAGCCGCAACATCTCCAGCTGCTCATGGAAATGGGTTGGAAACAGGAAAAACGACGCGTGCTTAAACCGGAATCCCTGGCGACCTTCGGCGATCCCGCCTTTCCGGAAAATCAAGCTGGTTTCGCCCTGCAGGAGGGAACCGCAGACCAACGCCCATTCTTTGAAGCCGACGCCGCGTCCGGAGGGATCAAGAGGGTGCCACGTTTCTGGGTCTGCCGCCGTCACGCTCATCCCCCACGCTACCACAAACCGCTCGGGCCGCCCGGTTCGTGCGCCCGTTTCCCTTTTACAGCGCCGGGATCCAAGGTTAGTAAACCCCCTCGATGGCCGTTCGGATCGATCTTCACTGCCACTCTTTCTTTTCTGGTGACGGGGTCAGCAGTCCGGAACAAATCATCGAGGCGGCGCGGCGCAAAGGGTTGAACGGCTTCGCGATGACGGACCACAACACCTGCGACGCGGTCCGGTACATGCTCGACAAAGGCCTTATGCGCGAGGATGGCCAACCCGTGGACGGCTTCCTGGTCATCCCGGGCGTGGAAGTCACGACAGCCGAAGGGCACCTCCTTTGCATCGGGGCATCGTTGCCGGACCTGAAAGGGCGTCCGGCCCTAGAAGTGTGCCACCGGATCCACGACGCGGGCGGACTCGCGATCCCGCCGCACCCTTACGACCTGTTCCGTGCCGGCATCCGCGAAAACGTGCTCAACACCTTGCCAATCGACGCCCTGGAGGTGTTCAACGCGGCCACGACCCTGAAGCGTTACAACCGTCAGGCGTTGGACTACGCACGAGCGCGCAAGCTTCCCATGACGGCGGCCAGCGACGCCCACCATTTCGCCGCGGTCGGCACCGCCTTCACCATTTTAGAACCCACGGAATGGTCGGTGGCCGGGGTCCTGGCGCAGATCACCAAGTCAACGGAGCTCAACCAGAACTACCTCTCCGTCCGCGACAACCTGCGCAAAACTTGGAACAATTGGCTCCGCCTCCGCAAACGTCCGTCGGTGGAGGAGCGCTTGCGGCCGGGCTAAAGGGCGTGCCGGGTCGCTGGTCTCTCATCCCTGATTGACGGAGGGGCGGGCGCGGGGTTTGCGGGCGACCCGGCACGCCCTTTAGCCC
>CAXUNV010000149.1:0-9843 GCA_964252355.1 uncultured Chthoniobacterales bacterium
GTCGGGAGCGTTTTCCGCAAGTTTTTGAAATTCTCGCTGCCGACTTTTCAGTTGGCCCACGCGCACACGGTAGGCTAGGAAGAGGAGACCGAGCATCACCGCTCCGAGGCTGACGCGGAACCACCAAGTCTCCCACCAGGGCGGCAGAACCTCGATCGACAGCGCCGCGCCCGGCTCTCCCCATTCCCCACGACCCGTCGCGCCCTCCACCCGGAACGTGTAGTGCCCGGCCGGTAACGTCGTATAACTCGCCACCCGCTGATCGCTGCCGACTTCGGTCCATTGCCCATCCAACCCGTCCAGCCGGTAACGGTAACGATTCGACCGTGGGTTTGTGTAGCTCAAGGCTGAAAACTCCAGGGCGAAGCTATTTTGGCGGTGCGGCAAGGTCAGCGCGTTGGTGTAGCCGATGGCCTTTGCCAAAGGGGAGGTGCTCTGCTGGAGCGGCGAATGGTTCAGCACGCGGAAGTCGGTGAGGACCATTGGTGGGGCGTATGAGCGCTCTTCCAACAACCGCCTCGGGTAAAATGCGAGCCCGCCGGCAAACCCGCCGAAGAACATTTCTCCGGTCGCGCTTTTCGCTCCCGTCCCCCACCCGGTTAGGTCGTTGCCGGGCAGTCCGTCGATGACGGTGTAGGTCTTGGACGATCCGCTCTTCGGATCAAAGCTGGACAGACCCCGGTTTGAGCTCATCCAGAGATTGCCCTGCTCATCCTCAAGGATGCAACTCACCGTGCTCCCGGACAGGTTTTCGCGTCCGCCGTAAGCGATGAATTTGCCCGTCTGCGGGTCCAATCGGTCAAGGACAAGCTGGGTGCCGACCCAAATCGTGCCAGTGCCATCGATGTGCACGGTCGGAACCATGTCATCGCTCAAGCTTCCGGAAGCGCGCGGGTTCGAACGGTAAACCCTGAATGTGCCCGTGCCCGGGTCGAACCGATGCAGCCCCGAATAGTGGGTACCCAGCCAAAGGATGCCGTGAGCATCCTCGGCCACGGCGACGTAGCACTGGCTGCGGCGGTTCGCCCAATCAACCTTGTAAACCGCGAAACGTTCGGTGGCCGGATCGAAACGGTTCAACCCGTCGTCGGTCGCCACCCAGAGCGTGCCGCGGCGATCGATGAAAAGGCGGTGGACCTGATCGTTGCTCAAGCTCGACGGATCGCCGGGATCATGGGTGTAAGTCTTGAATTGGCCGCTGCTCTCGTCCAGGCGCCCAAGCCCATGGCCGTAGGTGCCAACCCAGATCGCGCCGGAACGGTCCTCGGCGATGGTGATGACCATGGGCTTGCTGCCCAGACCGGCGCTGAAATGTGTGGATTGACCCGCTTTGCGATCGATGCGCGTGAGGCCGTTGTCGTTGCCGACCCAGAGAAAGCCGCGGCGATCCTCGTGCATCGCGTTGACAAAATTCAGGTCGAGGCCGTTCGGAGTGCCTGGCTCGTGGCGGAAAGTCTCGAACCGCGGCGGCTTGGGGCTGAAGCGGTTCGGGCCGTTGGAGTGCAACCCGGCCCAGATGCTGCCCTCGCGATCCTTAAACAGCGCGATCACCTTGTCTTCGGCCAGGCTTTCAGGGTCCGCGGAGTTGTTCCGGTAGTGAACGAACGTTTGACGCTCCCGGTCGAACCGGAGCAAGCCCATTCCCGGCGAACCGACCCAGAGGTTGCCCGCATCGTCTTCCGCCATGGCCATGACGCCGGTCAACTCGCCGGTGGAGGTCGGGTGGTCGTAAAACGAATACGGCGTGAGCCGGCCGGTCGCGCGGTCCAGCACCGCTAGACCATTTCCGGAAGCGTGGTAGATCCAGAATACGTCGGTCCGGTCCTCGTAAAAGGCGATCTGGACCGGCTCCGGGACGGGAACGTGCCAGGTCACCTTCCCCGTCCCCCGATCAAACCGGTCTAAGCCCTTGCTGGTCCCTACCCAAAAGTTTCCCTGCCGGTCTTCACCGCTTGATTTGACGTCATTGCTGCTCAGGCTGGCAGGGTCGTTCGGATCGTTCCGGTAATGCGCCACCCGTCCCGACGCCGGGTCCAAGCGGTGCAGCCCGGTGCCGGTCGCCAGCCAAAGCCGACCCTCTCGGTCCTCGGAGATGTGCACGACCGTGTCGGACAGGCTTTCCGGCTCGTCCGCGTTCACCGCGTAACGGGTGAACTTTTCCGTTACCGGATCGAAGCGGTCCAACGATTGGGCACAAGCCACCCAGAGCGCCCCGGCGTGGTCTTTATAAAGGGCGGTGACGAAGACGCCGCCAAGGCTGTTCGCGCGGTGCGGGTCGTGTACGAAGACCTTGAACTTGTAACCGTCGTAGCGGTTCAAACCGTACTGCGTGCCGAACCAGAGGAAACCCTGGTTGTCCTGCACGATCTGCGACACACGAGTCTGCGAGAGGCCGTCGGCGGTGGACAGGCGCATGCACCGCAGGCCGCTCCCTTCCTGCACCGGCAAGCGGATGGGTGGAGGCGCTTCGGCGGCTTTTGGGACCGGGTCCGCGGCGAGTTGTGACGGCATCAGCGCCAAGGCCAACCACGCGCCGCCTGAAAGCAGGCGCCTCGCACGGTTACCAACGTTCATGGCCGGTCGGGACAAGGTAATCCCCCCATTACGCAGCCTCAGCATGCCGCGTGTGAAGACGAATTCTAGCGAGTTCCCAAAGGCGCGTGGCCCGGGTGCGAGCAGAAGGCCTCTGATCAGCCCTCCCCCAAGGCCAACCGAACCGCACGCAAGAGGACCTCCTCGCTGAACGGCTTAATGAGGCAAGCTACCACGCCCGCCTGCATCATGCGCCCGCTGATCGCGTTATCGTCGTGCGCCGTGACGAAGATGATCGGGAGGCGATGCCCGCCCGCCTGCAGTCTTCGTGGCAATTCCGGCCCGCTCATCCCGGCATTCGCACGTCCAAGATCAGGCAGCCGGTGGCTCCGAAGGCATCGGCGTCCAGGAAAGTTTCCGCCGAGGCAAAGGGTTAAACGGCGAAGCCCAGCGAAGCCAGCAGGCTCTCAAGCGACTCACGGAAGTCGTCGTCGTCGTCGTCGTCCACGATAGCGATTAGTGGATCGTCAGAGGTGGCGCCGGCTCGGTGGGGTGGCATTCGCCAGCCTCTGATGCTCCCAAACCAAATGCCATGCGACTTTGATATTGGCCCGCCGGGCAGGGAGGCGTCTCCAAGGTCTCCGGCCGGCCCGGGGTGGTGCTTTGAGTCGCCCGGCGGATCGGCCTAACCTTTTTGCGGGTCGCCACGCGCCAGCCCAGGCCGGGAAGGCTCTCCAAGCAATGCCATTCGCAACCTGCCTTTGTAGGATTCCGTCCGGAGCCGCGGAGCGGCGGAAAGGACCAGAGCCTAGGGCGCAGCCCTAGGCCTCTCGAACAGCGGCGTTCGGCTCTGCAGGGGTGGGAGAAACCGCGGCATGATCTCCCCAGCGGCGAATGCCGCTTGTGCCCTTTTAGGGGCTGACGCCCCCGGTACGCCCGGACCCAGGGTAAGCCCTGGTTCCGCGGCCGCGCGATCCTGCAGCCCTTCGGGCCTGCGCCGTAAGCTCGCAAGCATTCCAACGGCGCCTGGCAAGACAGTCTAAAACGCTCTCGTGGCCTCGCGAACGGTGACGGCGGGCGACCGCGTGGACTGCGGCTTCACCGCCATGGTCACGGGTGTGCCACATTGGGGCGCGGTCAGCGTGTTTGCCTCGATCAAACCCGGCCGACGGGCGCGCTAGACGCGCGCCCGTGGTGCACCGGTCCTTGAATGACCGCCCGGGTCTAAGTAGGGCTCGCCAGCTTGGCCGGAGGGTTAACTTTGGCGGTTGGGGTCCCTGGCGGGATCGCGAACGATCTGCGTCTGGTCGTCCCGCACCACTTCCACGTCTTCCTTGCGCACGCTATCGCTCACGTTTTGGGTTTCGACGCCTTCCGTCCTACGGACGCGCACCGCACCCGTCACGTGACTCTCTTTCGCGACCACGGCTTCTTCGGCGTGCAGCGTGACGTCGACCGTTTGTTCTTGGAAAGCGCCTGTCGCGCTACCCTGACGCACTTCGCTGGCGGAAATGCGTTCGATGACGGCGTCTTCACGCCGGAGTTCAACCGGGACGCTGACCTGCTCGGTGTGCGTCACTTTGCGGACGTGCACCCGACCGGTTTCCACCTCGCGCTTGCCGACCCTCAGGCGCTCTTCCTCGAGCACGATGCGGATCTCGCCGGCTGCCCGGTCATACGCGGCGCGCACCGCCGAGCGAGCGTGGTTCCAATCGACGCCCTCCGTCCCACGGGCCGTCTCGTAGTCCCGCTTCAGTTCGGGCTCTAATTGGTCGTACGGGCGTTCGATGCCATACTTGGTGGCACCTTCGTAACCGGTCCGGTAAGCGGCGCGGTGACCTTCAAACGGACCCTGGTTGCCGTAGGACTGTTCAGCGTGATGTTCCTGCCAATAGGCATCGTGCCGGTCGGCATCGACGCCTTGCGCGGTTTTCTCCACGCCCTTGCCCATCGCACCACCGGTCACGGCGCCGATCACACCGCCTACCACGGCGCCAACGGGACCGCCGGCAGCGCCCGCCGCGGCACCCGTGGCCGCACCGCTGACTGCACCGGTCGTGGTACCCACGGGCTGACCTTCGGACTGTTTGTCGGTGGTTGTCTTTTTTGGATCTTTCATCGTGTTGCTTCGTTCTGGTTCGTTGTGCTGGCGTCAACGCCTGGGCGGTGATGGCGCCGGAGAGGGATGGCACCGCCGTCGAGGGCGGCGGTGGCCTTAGCTCGCATGGGCCGATGGCGGCCGGGGTTTGGTCCGGCACCACTCGGCTCCATGAGGGGGGTCAAGGCCGGGCGTTTGCGGAAGGTGCCGTCACGCCGACCATGTCGCGCGGGGTCGCAGTACGGCCACCCCATCCCGCGGCCAAGGCGCCCAGCAACAGCGCGAGCGAAGAAGCCAGCCCGGCCTTGGCCGCGCCTTTACGGGTGGCGTCCGCCGCCGCCAGGGCCTGCTGCTTGGCTTGGTCGGCCGCCTGTTGGGCCTTTTCCTTGGCCTGCTGCAGGGTCTGCTGGTAATTGTTGACGATCGCTTCTGCCTCCGGCCGGGTTTTGCCGGTCCGGTTCATCACCACGTTGACCAAGGCGTCGCGGTCGGCCGCGTTGACCGCGTCTTTGTTCTGGCCGAACACCCGGCTGACAAGCCCTTTGAGGTCACCCCCGGCCGCGTCCGGGTTCTGCGCGGCGGCTTGGCCCGCCCCTTGCGCTTGGCCAGCGGCCGCCTGCGCACGGTTCTGCAGACTTTGCGGCTGCAGCTCCGGTTTGCCGGTTTGGCGCAACAGTTGGTCGAACTGGCCCTGGACATCGCCGAGGTCGACGCCGTTCTCGGCGAGCTTCGCCTTTGCGCTGTCCACCAAGCCGGGAGCCGCGTTGGCGGCCGCCTGGCCGGCCGCTTGGCCAGCCGAGGAAACGACGGAAGAAACGAGGCTGCCCGCGCCGCCGATCAAAGCCCCGAGACCGCTGGTCAGCAGGTAAAAGCCAAGGAGGGAAGTGAGCCCGAATGTGACCAACCCATGGAGCATGGAGTCTTGGGCCCGGGGCATGCCCGCCAGACGCCCGGCGACGTAGCCGCCGGTGAAAAGGGAAATGAGCACGCTGAGGAGCGTCCAGATGGCGGCGCCGATGCCGAGGCCGCCCACGGGGTTGGCGCTATAGGGGTTGGCATTGCTGGCACCGATGCCCAGTCCCAAGAGGGAAAAGGCGAGCTGCGCGACCAAGGCCATGACCGTGCCGGCGAAAATAGCGCCCCAGGAGATGCGCGGGTGCGCGCTGGAAACCGCGGGCACGGCACCGCCCAGGTGCGGGCCGGATGCCGCAACGGTTTCTCGGTGGACGGTCGTTCCAATTGGAAACGTGGCCGTAGGATGAACGGGACGATCGTCGGTTGCCATAGGAGTGATCTTGGGTCGGAAGAGTGGTGGACCTGGAATTGGATGGCGGCGCGTCGGCGGAATTCCCTCTAGGGATGAGCCCGCTCGCCGGTAGGAACCTGACAGTCAACGTCCACCGCTGAGTGCAGGAACGGCATGGCCAACTCTTACCTTGGCCCGGAGATCGTGCCCATACCATGTTGGTCGGGTTGCAGTCGCTTTTAGGTATGGCAGCTATCGCCACTTCCAAGCTTCCGACGTTTGAAGGCCTGCGGGGCACCGTTCACGGGGTAGAGCTGCGGGCGCGCTCGCACCCGGGTCGGTGCAAGCGCCGCGGAACGCTGGCACACTTCGACCGGCGGTAGCCATCGGGCAGCGTGAACCTCGCGTCGAGAGTTCTTCGTGGGTCATGCCGACCGGATGCTTTCCCACGACGCCGCGCCGGGTCTGCAGATGGTTTCGGTTGTCTTCAGGTCACGCCGGCGGTAGGCTCCTTAAAAGTAGCCTGGTGCGGTGATCCGGCGCGCCCCGGTCGTGCACGGCTGGCTCAGGCGGTCACCTTCGTGAAATTTCGACATCTGGAGTACTTCGTGGCCGCAGCGGAGGAGCTGAATTTTACCCGCGCAGCAGCCCGGTTAAACGTCTCCCAACCTCCGTTCAGCAAGCAGATCCAAGACTTGGAGGTCGAGCTGGGGATCCAGCTGTTTCAGCGCGAGCAGAAAGGCGTGGCGCTCACCGCGGCTGGCCAGGCGTTCCTCACCGACGCCAAACTCATCCTGCAAGCTTGCGAGACGGCGGTGAGGAAGGCCCGGCGCGTCAACCGAGGGGAGGTCGGCGAACTGGTGGTGGGTTACTTACCCGTTTTGGCACAGGGCTTTTTGGGCAGTGCCCTGGAACTCTGGCGAAGTGCGGCCCCTGGTGTCGTCGTCGACTTTGTGGAAATGGACGGCGCCGCGCAGGAGGTGGCGCTCCTGGAGGAACGCATTGACCTGGGGCTGCTCATGCCTGGCGACCGGCCCGTGCTCCGCTTACTCCACGTGCGCTGGCTTCTGGATTATCCCGCCTCGGTCGCCTTGCCAACGGAGCATCCGTTGGCCGAACATTCACCCGTAGCTTTGGCCTCCTTGCGCCCGGAAGGATTCATCAGCCTCAACCGCTTTTGCCCCGGCTACGACGAATGGCTGCGAGCGGTCTGTCGGCAGGAGGATTTTGCCCCGAAAATCGTCAAGGAAGCGCACGGGCCTTCGAGCGCGCTGGCCTTCGTGGGCGCCGGCCTTGGTCTAGCCGTAGTCAGCGATCCTTTCCAGTGGGTGGGGGCTTCAGGGGTCGTCTTTCGTGGATTGGCCTCCAAAAACCCACTGGGAATGCCGGTCGGCGCGGTCTGGAAACCCGACGGGCCGCCGGCCAAGATGGTCTCTCGTTTCGTGGACGCGCTGGCCCAGGCGTGCGCTCGGGCGCCGGCGTAAGCTGGCAACGGTTCAACGGCTCGCCTGACCCCAGCGGTGATGGCCATAACCAAAAGACGGGGACAACCCGTCGAAACCGGTATGGGACATCCGGGTATTTTCCACGCCATGGTAAGAAGGTCAGCGCTCAGGCAACGGCGGTGCTTCCTGGCACCCCGCGGTTGGGAGAGAGCCGATGATCACCTCTTCATGAACACCCCCCGCGTGGAACTGCTCAGGCTCGGCATGCGCCTCCGGAACGCGCGGGCCGCGCTGGGTTACAACCAGCGCGCCTTCGCCGCCGTGTGCGGCCTCAACCGCACCTACCTCGGCGGGGTCGAGCGTGGCGAGCGCAACCTCACTTTTTCGGTCCTCTGCGCCTTGTGCGCCGGCCTCGGTTGCGACGTGGCGACTCTCACCGCGGGCATCCCGGACCTTTCCCCACCACCGTCATCTCTGAAGACTGCGGCGCCCGAGGATTGGCGTGATCCAAGCACGGGCAGGAACGGTCTGAGTGAAGGTCGGTGAAGGCGGCGCCGTTCTCGAGGAACGGGCGGGATGGCGAGATTTTTTGGCCCCCAGGCCTCGCGACCTGTGGGATGGCCCCAACCGTCGCGCATCCTTTTCCGGAACAGAAGCGCAACATTGGTGAAGACAGCCGGCGCCGAGAGCGGCAGGGTCGGTGGCGTCGCGACCGCGACGCGCGGCGCCGCGACCATCAACTTGGCCCCGCTGCCCCATCCATGCACATCCGCCGGTCCTTTCTAAAAACCACGGCCGGAGCCACCCTGGCGTGGACCTCCGGGGTTTTTTTGCCCGGTCGCGCTTCGGGCGCAGGGCCCGCGCCGCACCCTTCCCGGCCTTGGACCCTTCACTTGATGCCCAAGCCGGCACCGTTTCCGGATTTCCCCGACCGGCAAGCCGTCATCGCTGAGGCCCAACGTAAATCCGACGCGTTGGAGGCTTACATCGAAAGTTGGTTGGACGGTAAGGCGCCCGCCCAGATCCCGGCCGAACTCCTCATGCCGGGAGATGACCCGAAGGTTCTCCGCGGCTTTTCCCTAATTCACCCCGAAGAGGCCGCCCGGGAGCGCCAGTGGATCGTCCGGCCCGCCAAGCCGATCGATTTCCGGGCCGTGCCCGCCGAGTTTCCGGACCCGCACTGCACCTATTTGCTCCTTCCCCTATTCGCCCCGTTCGGCACCCGAGTCGTCGTCGATGGACAATTTCCGCACGCCCGTTTCTTCGACCTGCAAATCACCCCGGCTTTTCTCCCGGAGGGATACCACAACGGCTATTACGGCGTGCCGGAGGTACCCATCGTGGACACCGACATCGAGCCTCGGCTTGGCCACGTCAATCCGTTCCGTCCCGGCGCCGACCGCACTGGCTCCGCCCGTGCCTACCAAGTCGTCTTCGACCTACGGAACGGAGATCCCGTCGCGTTGAACCCACAGGCTTACCGCCCGCCCCATTATCGCGCACCAGGCAACCGCCGGGTTGGCGGAGCGATCCTGCACCAAGGACCGGGTCAGCTCTTCGGAGCCCGACCCAAGCCGGATTGGCGCCAGCGGTTCGAGAGCGGCAATCTCTGGATCCGCTATTACGCGCCGGACCACCGGGAGGGCGCTTTGGCCGGCGTTCCCCTGCCCAGGGTGGTTTTTCAACTGCCCGACGGCCGCCGCTACTTCATCCGCATCGATCTGGCGTTCGCGCAAGCCTACTTCGACCGGGTGCGGCCGGCGCGCAAAACTGGCCCGAAAGATCCACCCCGCGTGCGGGCGGCCGAGGGCTGGAGCAAGCAGTTTGGCATCGTGCGCAGTGGTTTGGAAGGGATCGCCCGGGGGAGCGGGCTGATCGACGCCCAGTACGTCCGCGAGGCCGACCTCGGCGCGGAGGGCAAGGGGGAGGACCAACCCCCGCCGGGCAACTACGAGCGTGGGGCGACCGAATGCACGTACATCAATTACCTGGATGCCGGCATGTCGTTGGGGGCGGACAAAGTGGCGGTCTTGACCGGTCGGTTGCCGACCACGCCCCGGACGCGGGGTGGGGAACCCACCATGACCTCGGCGCAGGCGCGGTACTGGAGCTTGACCGGCTACGACGTCGACCTTTTCAGCGGCAGCATCGGCTCCCCACTGCACTCGGTGATGGACGACGAGATCGTCACTGACGCCCGCAACCGCTACATCATCGTGTTTTCCCGAGAGACGGAGCGGCCCCGCAACGCCACGGCCGCTCAGGGGGTGACGTGGGTCAATTGGGGACCGGTCAGTGATCTCGGCTGGACGATGCGGTGGCTGAGCGTGTTTCCGGAGTGGAGCTTCGGGAAGGCGCCTGACCAGGGTCACCTCGGCTGGGAAAGCGATTGGGCCAGCCCACGTTTCGACCGCAACCTGGTTGGGAACAACGACCAGGGCGGGTTTTTAGGCGAGTACCACCCGGTGGTCCACTACCTGAGCCGGGCGGAGTTCGAAGCGCTCGGCGATGGTCCGCTGGAT
>CAXUNV010000150.1:0-9007 GCA_964252355.1 uncultured Chthoniobacterales bacterium
GGGGTCGCGGCGGGCGGGGCACGGCTACAACGTTGTACGCGCCAGCCGGTTTTCGGCGCGGCGCTGGCGACTCTTGCCCAGGTCTGGGCAGAAAACGCCCGGACGCGGGTACCGGCCCCGCCTGGCCGCCTGCGGTAGGGGTGTTGGCACGTTGCCTGCTAGGCAATACCATTGCCCGCTAGGCAAACCAGGTTAGCGTGGCGCCATGACCATCCTCCGCGACCCCCTCGAACCACAACTCCGCGCCTTCGGCGTCCGCCTGCGGACGCTTCGCCGCCAACGCGGCTGGACGCTGGATGATTTGGCGCGCCAGAGCGAGCTCTCCGCCGCGTTCCTTTCGCGCCTGGAATCCGGCGACCGTCAGGCGTCCATCGCGGCCGTCCTCACCCTCGCCCGGATTTTTGGCGTCTCGTTGGGGTCGATGTTTGAGACGCCGGTGGTCGAGGAGCCGTGCCTGCTCGTGCGGGTGGCGGACTGGGTCCCGCAACGGCTCAACGGCCTCACCTACATACCCCTGTCGGACGCCGACCGGTTCTGCAACCTGCAGCCGCTCCGTATCGTCATCTCGCCCAAACGGAAAGGGGACGAGCACTTTCAACACGAGGGCGAAGAGTGGATCCACTTGCTGTCAGGTCGCCTAACTTTGTCATTGGCGGGCAAGACGTACGAGTTAGAACCGGGCGATTCGGCTCATTTCAATTCCCGGTTGCCCCACCGGCTGATCGCGCGCGGATCGGTCGATGCCGAGTTGCTCCTCGTGGCGTCGCCGTTGGCCGAAGGCGACTCCCGTCGGGTGGCGTTCCGTGAACGCCGGGCCATCCCGCCGTCCCGCCAGACTCGGCGGGAGGGACGGATCCTTCGCCTTGGGTCGCAACCCAAGCGCGCCATCGGTTCACGCAGTCAACAAGGGATAGGAACAAAACAGAGGGAGAAGACATGAGTGCCTTGCACCGACTTAAACCAGCATGCCTAAACTTCGCCGAGTTACTGGCGCAAAACATCGCCCTAATCTCGCCGACCATGACCGCGGCGCTGATCGTGCCGCTGATGTTCGCCAACACCGGGAATGCCAGCTGGCTGGCCTACGCTTTGGGCACGGTGTTGCTGTTGTTCGTGGCGTATAACCTCAACCAATTCACCAAGCGGTTCACCGGTTCGGGATCGATGTACACCTACACCTCCATCGGTCTCGGGCCCTCGGTCGGTTCGCTGTCCGGTTGGTGCCTGATCTGGTCTTATCTCTTCATCGGCTTGGCGGGAACCACCGGTTTCACCATCTTCGCCGGCAAGATCTTGGAGGGGTTTGGCGTGCACCTTCCGGCGGTGGGACTCTTCGCCGTCTGCCTTGGTCTTTGCTTCGTCCTTGCCTACAAAGACATCGTGATCTCGACGGTGGTGATGCTGGTGTTGGAGGGCATCTCCTGTTCCTTGATCCTGCTGCTCTGCGCGGTCGTCTTGGGTAAACATGGCTTCGCCCCAGATGCGGCGCAGTTCTCGTTAAAGGATGCTTCGCTGTCGAGCATGGGCCTCGGCGTGGTCGTCGCCATCTTCAGCTTGGTCGGCTTTGAAAGCTCCACGGCGTTCGGGGAGGAAGCCAAGAACCCGTTGAAGACCATCCCGCGCTCGATCGTCTGGAGCTTGGTGCTCACCGGGGCCTTCTTTGTGTTCGTCTGTTACTCGGAAGTTTTGGGCACCCGGGGTTACGCCAAAACGCTCGACGCGATCGACTCCCCGTTGACCGTGCTCTCGGGGATGTACGGTTTGCCGTACCTCGCCATCCCGCTCGAACTGGGGGCGATGGTCAGTTTCTTCGCGCTGGCCCTTTCCTGCATGAACGCGGGCGCGCGCGTGATGTTCGCCATGGGCCGGCACGGCATCTTTCACGAGTCCATCCGCCGCTCGCATTCGACCAACGAGACCCCGCACGTGGCGCTCGCCATCATGGCGGTCCTCATGTTCGCGGTCGTTGCGTCGGTCAACCTCGTGGCCAGGGTTGAACTCCTGGATGAGTTCAATGATGCGGGCACCATGGGTGCGTTCGGGTTCATGGGCGCCTACCTCCTGATCACGCTGGCCGCCCCCTTTTATCTGAAAAGGATAGGTCAGTTGAATGTCCAAAGCGTCGTGGGTTGCGCCCTGGGTTTGTTGTTGCTGCTGATCCCGGCGGTCGGCGCGGTCTACCCGGTCCCGCCTGCGCCGGTCCAATACTTCCCCTACATCTTCTTGGCGTACGTGGCGGTCGGAGTCGTGCGCGCCCTGGCGTTCAAAATGCGCAACCCCCAATCGCTCGGCACGATCGTGCGGGAACTCAGCGAGCAGTGCCTGCCTACGGGCTTCGCCACCGCGTCGACCGGCCCGGACGGCGTGATCGAGCAACGGAGCGGACGGCAAGCCTACTGAGCGAGCCAACCATGAACGGGCTACCGGACCCGGGTCCACGGTTCGCGGCGCGACGTGGCCCCGTGGCGCGGGCGATGCGGATGGCGTCAACGGGTGAAGGAGGGGCGGGCAGCGTCGGCAGGGCCGTCCTCGTCGTCTGCCGCGCCCGGCCAAGGGCATGTTCCTGAGTCGGATCATCGTTTACCCCATCAAAGCGTTGGACGGGGTGTCGGTTGAACAAGCGCGCGTGACGCCCGGCGGTTTTTTGGAAAACGATCGCACCTTCGCGATCGTCGACGAGGACGGCGCCTACGTGAACGGCAAACGCCACGCGCGCGTGGGACGGCTCCGTGCCGAGTTCGACGACGGATTTCAAGAGGTCTCCCTTGGGGAGACCGGCGGGTCGGCAAAGCGACGTTTCCAGCTCCGGAAGTCGGACGAACTCGACCGATGGCTGAGCGACTTTTTCGGGTTTACGGCGAAACTGGACTTTGAACCGAACGCAGGATTTCCCGACGACCGCACCGCCTACGGACCGACGATCGTCAGCGAGGCGAGCTTACGCGAGGTTTGTGGGTGGTATCCAGGGTGGACGCTCGAAAGCGCGCGCCGGCGTTTCCGGACCAACCTGGAGGTCGGCGGGGTACCCCCTTTTTGGGAAGATTGCCTGTTCGGCGTCGACCGAACGGTGGCCTTTCGTGCCGGCGAGGTGGCCATCTTGGGGCACAACTCCTGCCAACGTTGCGTGGTGCCGTCCCGCGACCCGGACACCGCCGATGGGTGGACCGGATTTCAGAAGACGTTCCGGGAACGGCGGCAGCAGGAACTCCCGGTCTGGGCTGACCCTAGGGCGTTCAACCATTACTACCGGTTCACCACGAACACGTCGGTTCCCCTGACTGAGGCAGGGAAAACTCTGCGGGTGGGAGATCCGGTCTGCCTCGCTGCGGAGGCTGGGCATCAGCGCTGAGGCGAGCGCGACCCTGGCAGAAAATCTCCCCCGCCGAGCCGTCCCCGGTCTGGGTACAATCTTGACGGCTGCAGCAACCGGCGTCAGGTGAGGGGACGTGCCCCACAACGCCACCCAGTCCGTAGTTCCGTCCCTGGTCAACCGGTTCGTGTCGGAGGGACGGTACGCCGGCGTGGGCGTGCTGGTGGTGCGCGACGGCCAAGTCTTGCACCGGTTCGCGGCCGGCCTGCAAGACGTCGCGAGCGAGCGGCCGATGGCCACCGACTCCATCGTGCGGATCTACTCGATCACCAAGGTTGTGACTTCCGTGACGGCCCTCACCCTCCTTGAGGAAGGCAAGATCGACCTGGCGGACCCCGTCGAGGTTTACCTGCCCGAAGCGCGCGACTGCCAGGTGTTCACCGGCGGACGGCCAGAAAGTCCGGAAATGCGCGAACCGGCGCGGCCGATGACGGTGCGCGACCTGTTCCGGCACACCGCCGGCATCCCGTACCCAGCGCCCGGCATGCCTTCCGAGTATTTCTTCAACCAAGCCCGGGTGAAAGAGTCGACGTCCCTCGCGGAAAAGGCGCGCCGCGTCTTGAGCATGCCCCTGGCCAACGATCCCGGGGTGGAATTCGACTACGGCTACGCGACCGACCTGTTGGCGAGAGCGCTGGAGGTCGTGAGCGGCCAGCCGTTCGAACGCCTGATCGCTGAGCGCGTGCTGGGTCCCGCCGGGATGGAGGAGACGAGCTTTGCCGTGCCGGAAGCTGCGCACGGCCGGCTCGCGACCGTCCATGAAGGCGGCGGGCCGGAACGCCCTTTACGCCCCCTGCCAACCGTGCCCGGTGAGCAGCGCCCGGGGGCGTGGCGGCACCCGTGCGGCGGCACCGGGCTCTACGCAACCCTCGACGACGTGGGCCGACTGGGGAAGATCCTGTGCGCGGGGGGCGGTTCCGGGGAAACCCGCCTCCTCGGGCGGAAGACGTTCGAACTGATGACGGCCAACCACCTCCAGGGGACCGCAAGTCCCTACCACACGTTTGACCCGGGCAGCGGCTTTGGGCTTGGCGTCGGGGTGCGCGAGGTGCTGGGAAGGTCCGACCGGGTCGAGTCGCTCGGGTCCTTTGGTTGGAACGGGTTGGCAAGCACCTACTTCCGCGTGGACCCTTCCGAACGGCTCGTGTTGGTCGTCTTCGCCCAACATTTCCCCTTCGACGAACACCGGCTCTTTGGCCGCGTCTCCAACGCGGTTTATGCCGAGCTTTGACAGTTGCCGAAAACCGGGCCGGATCGCTAAGCTGGCGTCGCCATGTTGTCGCCGCCGCCGAGCCTGATCATTGAACCGGACGACGGGGTCGCCCCCGTCCTGAACTTCATCCAGACTGCCCGGCGTTCTTTGCTGATCAAGCAGTTCACGTTCACGGAACCCTCGCTGATCCAAGCCGTCATCGACCGCAAGCACGCCGGCGTGGAGGTGCGGGTGATGCTGAACGCCAAGCGTTCCGGCGGGAGTCGAGCCAACGACGACACCTTCACGACGTTGGAAAAGGCGGGCGTGGAGGTTCGTTGGACAAACCCCCATTTCTACGTCACGCACGAGAAATCGGTCGTGGTGGACGAGGCGGCGGCGTTGGTGGCGACTTTCAACCTTTGCGAAAAGTATTTCACGGTGACCCGAGATTACGGGGTGGTGGTGCTCGACCCCGCTAAAGTCGCGCAGGTGGTGGACGTTTTTCAGGCGGATTGGGAACGGCGGGATTGGCACCCTTCCGCCGCTCTTGGACTGCTGTGGAGCAACCACAACGCGCGGTTGGAAATGGCGAAGTTCATTGACTCAGCCGAAAAGCACTTGGCGGTCCAACACCCGAAGTTCGTCGACGCCACCATCCTTGATCGGTTGATCAGCGCGGCGGAACGCGGCGTGCACGTGCGCGTGCTGTGCGGCGGCAAACATGGCATCAGCGAGTGCGACATCCTCGACACGTTTTCCTGCCTGCGGGTGCTGCACCGCTTCGGCGTGAAGGTGCACAAGCAGGCGAAGCTGCGCCTACACGCCAAACTGATCTTGGCGGACGACGGGCGGGCGCTGGTCGGATCGATGAACATCGACCGCAGCGCTTTCGACCTGCGCCGGGAACTGGGCGCCGTGGTGCAAAATCCCGGGATCGTGGCGCGGTTGGGAGAGGTCTTTGATGCGGACTGGTCGGTTTCGCACCGCTACGAAGCGCCGGATCCGCTCGATCCCTCGTTGCACGGTCAGGAGACGGACTTCTCCCATGATCCTGACTTGATGCATGAATGAGGGTGGAAAGGTGGTGAAGGGGTCGGTGGTCCCGCGGCCTTCGTGGTGGGAACTGGCGCTGACCTTCAACCAGATCGCCTTGGCTTCTTTTGGGGGCGGTTTGTCGGCTTGGTCCCGGGAGATCGTCGTGGTGGAAAAAGGGTGGATGCAGGATGAAGAGTTCCTGAGTGCAACCACGGTCTGCCGGATGCTGCCGGGAGCTAACCAAATAAACATGGCGGTCTTCGTGGGCGCCCAACTTGGCGGGGTGCGGGGTGCGTTCGCCGCCGTGCTCGGCCTGGTCGCCGTGCCGGCACTGTTGATGCTGGCGTTGGGAGCTGCCTATTTCCATTTCCACGAACAACCGTCGCTGCAGAGATGCCTGCACGGGGCGGCGGCGGCGGCGGTGGCGCTCACGGTCGCCATGGCCGTGAAAACGGGGCGCCACTGCCTGCGTGGGGTGGTGCCGGTGTGGTTGTTTCTAGGGGCTTTCAGCCTCAACGGGATCTTGCGCTGGCCACTCTTGGGCGTGCTCGCCATCTTGGGACCACCAAGCGTGGCGTGGGCGTGGCGTCGGCAAAGCGGGCCATGAGGACGCTTGTCCACCTCTCCTGCCTTTTCGGCCTGCTTTCGCTCTTGTCGATCGGCGGGGGTAACTCCGTGTTACCGGAGATGCACCGGGAGTCCGTCGAGCACTTCCGCTGGCTGACCAACACCCAGTCTTCCGACGTTTTCGCCATTTCCCAAGCCGCCCCGGGGCCCAGCATCCTGATCGTGACCCTGATCGGTTACAAAGCCGCGGGTATCCTGGGCGCGGTGATCGCGACGGCGGCGGTGATCCTGCCCGCCGGCGTGCTTGTCTACGTCGTCACTTTTTTCTGGAAACGCGCGGAAACATCCCCGTGGCGGCACGCCATCGAACGGGGCTTCGCTCCGTTGACCGTGGGGTTGGTACTGGCGAGCGCTTACGTGGTCGGCAAATCGGCCGACGGCGATTGGCGGGCGTGCCTGCTCACGGCCGTGTGCGCCGCCCTCTTCATCTTCACGAAGACCAGCCCTTTGCTCGTGGTTGGGGCGGCGGCGCTGCTGGGGTTCTTGGGCTGGGTGTAGCGCCGTTTCCAACCGCATCCGCCTTCCCGGTCCTCACGCTGCGCGCCGGCGCCGGCCGCTCAAGAGGTAGATGGCGGCGCGCAATTCGAGCAGGGGATCGTCCGAAGGATCGATGCCGTCGACGCGTGGGATCGGATCGAAAATGATGCGCTTTTGCTCGGCCGCGTCGTCAGGCACCACGCCGTCGAGGACGATCCGTCCAAACGGGTGAAGCGGCCGATCGTCCGGCCAGATCGCCGTGGCGTCGTTCACCACGTCGCCGTCGCCGGCGAGTTGCACCAGCACGTCGAAGACGACGAGCCCGGTGGCAATGCGTTCGGCCAATTCTGCAAAGAGAAAATCCGGGTTTTTGCCCGCGTCAGCGGACGGCTGAAGGTATTCGGTGCCGTCCGCAGGAACGATCTGAAACCGGCCGTGGCGGGTGGTGCCTTCCGCGTTCGTGAAGCGCATGGCCGTGACCCCAAAGTATCGTTCCCGGGCGAAGCTGGTCGGCGTTGGTTTGGGCGTTTGGACGAAGGCGCGGGTTTCGGGGTGGGCCGCAAGGAAGCTTTCGATCGGGTTGGGCGATGGTGTCCCTGGCGGGGTGGCCGCCACTGCCCGCAGAAACTCTAGGAAATCGTCGCCCGTCCGCACGGGGAACCCGTTGGTGGCATGGCTGATGATGTCGGTGTGGCGACGTTCGCCAAGGTGAAAGCGGACCGCCAAGCCCCGCGGGTTGGCGTTGGGATCGGTGTCGGGCAGCAGGGGTAACCCGGTGGAGTTGGACAACCGCGCGCTCACCGGGGTGGAAGGGTGAACGGCGTGCGGCGCGCGGGTCAGTTGCGCGGCTTTGGGGGACGACGTGAAGACTCCGCTCAGCAACGTCCCTTTGGCGTGCGCCGGTCGGAAACCGGGGTGCAACCCGAAGATGGTATCGAACTGCTGGAGGATTTTGTCCGAGAGTTCCAGAAGCTTTTCGTCGGTGGGGAGTGGCATCGGGCGATGATGCGCTTTTCGCGACGGAAACGAAGCCAAAGCTTTGCGGCGCCGCCGGCGCGGAGGGGGGCCCGGATTTCGTCGCGGAGATCCTCTCGCCCAAAACGCGCCGGCTCGATCTGGTCAACCAGATGCGGGTCTACGCCCGGTTGGGGGTGAAGGAGCTTTGGATCATTGATCCGGAACCAGGCACGGTGGCCGTGCACCGGTTTGACGAGAAGACGGCCGGCCGGTGCGGGTGGCCGTGCCTGGGGATGAGCTCACCTGCACGTTGCTGCCGGGGTTCCGGGTGACGGTCGACCGACCGCTGCGCCGGCCGTGAGCGGGGGTCGGGACGGCGGCATGCCTTCGCTCGCAAGCGCGCCCGCGCAAAGCGTACGCCGCTTTCCGTCATTGACGTACGTCTGATCCGGCTGGAGAATGGGCCGTGACGATTAAACCATCTCGGCTTCGCGCCGACCTTTATCGGTTGCTCGACCAAGTCTTGCTGACTGGTGAACCGATCGAGGTGGAAAGGAAGGGCGGACGCCTGATCATCTCGCCCAAAGAACCGGAGGCGCGTCTCTCGCGCCTGCCTCGCCGGGACGTTATCGTCGGCGACCCGGAAGATTTGGTGCATCTGGATTGGTCAACGGAATGGTCGGGTGATCTACCTTGATACCCACGTCGTCGTTTGGCTGTACGCTGGGGAGCTCGGGCGGTTGCCGGAAGGTGTAAAAAGAACCGTTAGCCGCGAGGAACTCCAAGTGGCGCCAGTGGTGAAGCTTGAGCTCCAACTGCTTCACGAGATCGGGCGAATCCGAGTCCCAGGCCAAGTGATCCTTGGCGCCTTAGAATCATCCCTGGGTTTAAGGGCATGTGACCTTCCGCTTGCGGAGGTGATAAACCACGCCGTGCGATTGGCGTGGACGCGCGATCCCTTTGACCGTTTGATCGTCGCCCATGCGCTCGCAGACGGCGCGGGGTTGGTGACGAAGGATCGAACCATTCGGGCGCATTTCACCCAGGCGGTTTGGGACGGCGCGTGACGTTCCGGTGCGTGAGGGCGGCTTGCCCGCGGAACGAGATGCCGGGCGTCGGGCTGCGGAGACCGTTCGCGCTGCTGCGTCGTCTCGTGCCTCGCCTCGCCCTACCAAGCCTTGCCCCTTGTATCTAATGGTCTTTAGGTTGGGGGGCGTTGACCGGAGTTTGACCTCGCGGGGGACGGTGAGACCGCCTTTTCCACCGTCGCCGCGAGGAACCGTTTGAAGACGGTGCCCAAATCGCCCAAAGCTTCAACGTGACGGTCAGAAGGCTTGAACTCTTGG
>CAXUNV010000150.1:9017-9766 GCA_964252355.1 uncultured Chthoniobacterales bacterium
CGCTCCCGCCCGCCCTGGCGGCCGCGGCGGTGCGCCGCGCCGCCTTCCACGACCGGTTGCCGTGGCTGGCGGGGCGGCACACCTTGGACGAGGACCAACGTCTCTTCCGCGAACGGGTGTTCGAAACCTGCGAGGTTTGGGGCGCGCTGGAGGGGGCCACGCTGCTGGGCATCGTGGCGTTTCGGGAGGATTGGATCGACCAACTCTACGTGGCGCCAAACTTCCAGAGGCGCGGGGTGGGGACGGCGTTGCTGGACGTCGCGAAGGCCGGTTTTCCTCGCCTGCACGCCTGGACCTTCCAACGCAACTGGCCGGCTCGGCGCTTTTACCAAGCCCGGGGTTTCACAGTGCTCAAAGAAACCGAAGGCGACAACGAAGAGGGCGAGCCGGATATTCTCTACGTCTGGTCGCGGGACGCGGAACGCGGACGGACGGCGTGAGGCTTGGCGGCGGCCAGAACCCCGGCCAGCTCTGCCCCTTGCCAGCACGCCCCGTCAGGCGGAGAGGGAGGGTGCCATGAGCGACGACAGACGTTCCCCGGTCATTTTGGTTACGGGCGCCACCAGCGGCTTCGGCGCGGCGATCGCGCGGGTATTCGCCGGGCTCGGCTGGCGGGTGCTGGCGGCGGGGCGGCGCGCGGAACGTTTGGAAAGTTTGCGGGACGGGTTGGCCGGAAAATCAGTCGAGGTGGTGCCGCTCGACGTCCGGGACAACGCTGCCGTCGTGTCGGCCGTGGCGGCCCTGGAAGG